>NZ_JBSGCA010000078.1:0-22952 GCF_053601535.1 Nocardia sp. NPDC004718 | reverse complement strand
GGCTCGTGTCACTCGGACACGAGCCGGGCCGCGAACACCCAGCGCCGCAGGCGCTGGAAACAACACAGCAAGAAATCACAGACTGCACTTCACGCTGGGTGAAGCGATATTCAAGCCGCACTTGATGATTCCGGCGACCAAGTCGATCAGCTTGGTGGTGACATTGCCGCTCAGCTTCTCGGCTTTCCCGGACTTGTCGTCACTCTTCGAACCCTGACCGCCGAAGTCGAACACGGAATCGCTGACCTGTGTGATCTGCGGGCTGTCCGGCGCGGCGGCTGCCTCGGGGGCGAGGAGCGTTACCGAACCGAGAGCCAAGACGAGAGCTCCGAACAACGCGACGATCACGGTGCGCACACGCTGCTGCGTAGACATTCGCATCACATCCTCGAGTCGGATCTATCTGGCCAATTCAGTAACGCACAGATCGCGGCGATCGTGGCGGAATTACGCGGATGTCACGGGTGCGGTCACCGCGCCGGTCAGCCGGATCAGGTCGGCGGGCGCCAGCTCGATCTCCAGTCCGCGCCGTCCGGCGCTGCACAGCATCCGGTCCCAGGTCAGCGCCGAGTCGTCGATCACGGTGGGCAGCCGTTTGCGCTGACCGAGCGGGGAGATGCCGCCGAGGACGTATCCGGTCGTCTTCTCCGCTCGCGTCTTGTCCGCCATGCTCGCCTTCGACGCGCCGAGCGCCGCCGCCGCGGCTTTGAGCGACAACGTGTTCGGCACCGGAAGCACGGCCACCGCGAGCGCGCCGGTGGCCAATTCGATGACCAGGGTCTTGAAGATCTGCTCGGCCGCGACCCCGAGTTCGGCGCCAAGCGCGTCGACCGCCTCGGTGCCGTAGGAGTCGGAGCGTGGATCGTGCTTGTAGGCGTGCACGCGATGGGACACCTTCGCCTGGGTCAACGCGCGGATCGCGGGAGTCGAGCCTGCTGCCATGGGCCAAACCCTAACGGCGGCTGCGACCCTGCCCGCAACGGGATTTCCGGCGAATTCGCCGGGAGCCGGTGGCGGCTGGGAACACCGGACGCGTCGCGCATGTTGTAGCCGGTACACCGCGCTCGGAATGATTCCCACCGCGTGAGCAGGCCCTATGGAGACGTGAAGGAGACGCCTGTGCCCGTGCTGCTCGATGACCGCCCGGTAGGGACCGACGTGTCCCCGACCGACGGCGGATTCTCCTTCGATGTGCCGATGCCGGTAGATTTGGCAGGTACGGCGATCGAAGGGACAGGTGTGACGAGCGACGATGACGTGGCGGCCGACGATGTCGCCGCCGTCGACGATGCCGAGCTGGCACAGCGGTTCGAGCGGGACGCGCTCCCGCTGCTCGACCAGCTCTACGGCGCCGCGCTGCGCATGACCAGGAACCCGGCGGATGCCGAGGACCTGGTCCAGGAGACCTACGTGAAGGCCTACCAGGGCTTCAAGTCGTTCCGGGAGGGCACCAATCTGCGTGCCTGGCTGTACCGGATCCTGACCAACACCTACATCAACTCCTACCGCAAGAAGCAGCGCCAGCCCGCACAGTATCCGACCGACGAGATCACCGACTGGCAGCTGGCGGCGACCGCCGAGCACACGTCGCAGGGGCTGCGCTCGGCCGAGGTCGAGGCGCTGGACGCGCTACCGGACGACGACATCAAGGCCGCGTTGCAGGAACTCCCGGAGGAGTTCCGCATGGCGGTGTACTACGCCGACGTCGAGGGTTTCCCGTACAAGGAAATCGCCGACATCATGGGCACTCCCATCGGTACGGTGATGTCCCGGCTGCACCGCGGCCGGAAGCAACTGAAGGGTTTGCTCGCCGATGTCGCGCGCGAGCGTGGATTCAACCGTTCGGGGGAACGCCAGGAGGTCAAGCAGTGAGTACCGAGCGGGACCCCGACATGGAGCTCGACTGCACGGCGGTGCTCGCCGACGTGTGGCTGATGCTGGACGGCGAGTGCGACGACGCGACGCGGGAACGGTTGCAGCACCACATGGAGCACTGCAGTCCGTGTATCGAGGCCTACGGCATCGAGGAGAAGGTCAAGAGCCTGCTCAGCCGCAAATGTGGCGGTGATCGCGCGCCCGAGTCGCTGCGTGAGCGCCTGACCATCGAGATCCGCCGGACGACCGTGACCAGGGAGACTTCGGTCGAGACCTCCGACTGATGGGTGCGGTCGGAAGTAGTCCGTCCGCAGCCCGCGCATGGCCGGAGCGAAGGCGGAGGTACGCCTGGCCCGATCCGCGAAACGCGAGCGGCACGCCTTCCTGCTGGAAGTGCGTGCCGCTTCGTGCTTGCGGGCCGAGCGTAGCGCTCAGGCGTTGGGCCGCTTGCCGTGGTTGGCCGCGTTCCCCTTGCGGCTACGCTTCTTACGTCCGCGCTTACCCATGAGTAGTCTCCCTTCTGATTGAAGGCCATTCTTTCACGTGTGGTTGGCTGTACCGTCAGCGGATGCAGGCCAACGAGGATATGGGGTGTCATGGCTGAGGAAGTACTCGCCGAGCTGGTGTCGGTCGTCTACCAGGTGGTCGCCAAGGAAGGCGACGAAGTCCAGGAGGGCGACACCCTGGTGATCCTCGAGTCGATGAAAATGGAGATCCCGGTGCTCGCTGAGTCCAGTGGCACGGTGACCTCGATCGGTGTCAAGGAAGGCGACGCGATCAAGGCGGGCCACCTCATCGCGGTCATCTCCTGATCGATTGCGGCGGTAGATCTGCATGGCGACACTGAGCGAGCTGCTGGCCGAGCACACCGACCTACCCGGCGTCGCCGTGGATCATCTGCAGCGCGTGGTGGGCGATTGGCAGTTGCTGTCCGATCTGTCCTTCGCCGATCTGCTGCTGTGGGTCGGTGCGGGACCGGTGACGGACGGCGCGGACATCGTCTGCGTCGCGCAGTGCCGTCCCACCACCGCGCCCACCGTGCACCAGGAGGACCTGGTGGGCACGGTCGCGTTGCGGACCGACCATCCGCAGGTGTTCGAGGCGCTGCTCACCGGCGAGACAGTACGAGCCGACAGTGAGGGCGAGGCCTCCGGCGTCTACCACCCGCATCCGGTGCCCGCGGTCCGCGAGGCCATACCGGTGCGCTGCGGCGACGACGTGATCGCGGTGCTGAGCCGGGACACCGATCGGCAACGCTCCCGGGTGCGCAGTCAGCTGGAGAGCGCCTACGTGGCGTGCGCGGACGATCTGTGCCAGATGATCGCCGATGGCACCTTCCCGACCACCGAGGATCGCGCGGCCACCCATTCCAGCCCCCGCGCGGGAGACGGATTCATCCGGCTCGACACCGAGGGCATCGTCGTCTACGCCAGCCCGAACGCGCTGTCGGCCTACCACCGGATGGGTTTGCAGGCCGACTTGGCAGGCCAGGATCTCGCCGTCACCACCCGTTCGCTGATCACCGACCCGTTCGATGCCCAGGAAGTGGTCGGCGACATCCAAGCCGCCCTGGCCGGGCGAACCGGACGCCGGATGGAGGTGGAGGCGCGCGGAGCCACCGTGCTGCTGCGCACCCTCGTGTTGCGCCCGCACGGTGAGCTGGCCGGCGCCGCGGTGCTCGTCCGCGACGTCACCGAGGTCAAGCGGCGCGATCGCGCGCTGCTGAGCAAGGACGCCACCATCCGGGAGATCCACCACCGGGTCAAGAACAACTTGCAGACCGTCGCCGCGCTGCTACGCCTGCAGGCCCGCCGCACCGAGAACGAGGAGGCGCAGGTCGCGCTCACCGAATCGGTGCGCAGGGTCACCTCCATCGCCTCGGTGCACGAGATGCTGTCGATGTCGGTGGACGAAGAGGTCGATCTCGACGAGGTCGTGGACCGGCTGCTGCCGATCATGGCCGACGTGGCCACGGTGCACACCACGCGCATCAAGGTGCGCCGCGCCGGTTCGCTCGGCGTCTTCTCCGCCGAACGCGCCACCCCCTTGGTGATGGTGCTCACCGAACTGGTGCAGAACGCCATCGAGCATGCCTTCGACTCGGGCGAAAACGGCACGGTGACAATCCGTTCCGAGCGTTCGGCCCGCTGGCTCGACGTGATCATCAGCGATGACGGCCGCGGTCTGCCGCCCGGGTTCAGCCTGGAATCCTCCGATCGGCTCGGCCTCCAGATCGTCCGAACCTTGGTGACCGCCGAACTCGGTGGCTCCATCGGCCTGCACCCCGGCGCCGACATCGGTACCGATGCCGTCCTTCGCGTTCCGCTGGGCCGTCGTTCCGGCCGCTGACCAGCGCGTTCGGGCCGTGAGCCGCAGCTGACGAGGATCACCGCGTCGAGTCGCGCTTGGCAGCGCCGTAGTTTCCCATCGCCGCGAGCAGGCGGTGCCGGATCCGTCGCCGCGCTATCGGCCGGGCCCGCTGCACGCTGTTGCTCGGATGTCGCGGAAGGGCCGCTTCTCGGGCGCGGTGTGCGGCTTGCGGCACGGTTACTTCACGAATGTCCGCAACGAGTGGAATGCGAGGTGTCGCACTGATTCGCGACCGTCCCAACCCGGTTGGAAACCAACCACTTTCCCACAAATTCCGCTCGCCCGCGAGTCGAACCGCGGCCCGCGCCGCGCTCTAATCCGCGCTGCCGATATTGCCGTCCGGCGAACCGCATTGGTCGGCTTCCGGATTCGTCGTGAAGCGAGACCGGTCATTTCCAGTTCGCGGACGAGCGTGCAAAAACAACACAGCCCGGCACCTTTGGGTGCCGGGCTGAAATGCGTTACCGGGCCGGGCTGAATGGCCCGGTAAGGCCGGTCGTCTGGGGATCAGACGACGGTGCGGGTGCGGGTCCGCGCGTTGCGACGCTTGAGCGCGCGGCGCTCGTCCTCGCTCATACCACCCCACACGCCGGCGTCTTGTCCGGACTTCAGGGCCCAGGACAGGCAGTCGGCGGTTACGGGGCAGCGAGCGCAGACCAGCTTGGCATCGGCAATCTGTGCGAGCGCCGGACCACTGTTACCCACGGGGAAAAACAGCTCGGGGTCCTCATCGCGACAGATGGCCTTGTGGCGCCAGTCCATTCCTCTGCTCCTTTGCTGGGCGCCGCACAGGGCGCCGATGGTTTGTGGTTCGTTCACTTGTGCGACTCGAATGTTTCCGCACGGTTGCTTGTGAATGCTTTCACGAACACCGTAGATGTCAATAGGCACGCGGTGCACCGTGGGGAAGCTCACGCTCTGAAGGCCCCCGCTGTGGGGAAGCCTGCCCGGTCCTTTGTACTCGCTCTACCCGGATTTCGCAGCACTACCCGCGATGTTTTTCCCGGTGTTTCGCCGCTCAGTGCGGTCTCGGCGCGACGACGGCCAGGACATCGGGCACGGCAGTGAAATCCACCACGTTGCGCTTCCCGATGAAGTCGCCATCGATTTGCAGGCCGATCGGTTCTTTGGACTCGATTCGTACGGCGGGAACGTCGTCTTCGCGAAATAAATTGCGGGACTTGGGATTCCCGTTGGCCGCCAGGAGCTGGCGCGCGAGCAGGAGCGTCGGGAGGACGGCCATGGAGCGCGCCGCAAACACTCCGAGGCCCGTTTCGAACCGGGTGCCGGGGTTGGTGTGCACCGGCGTGGCGTTCAGATATGTCCACGGTGTGGTGTTGGTAACGAAGGCGTAATGCACCGCGTCCACGGGCTCCCGGCCGGGAATTTCGACCTGAACGCCGGGTTCCTTGCGTTTTGCCCGGAAGAATTGTCGCACTGTTGTTCGAACATAGCGTGCCGGCGTGGCGGCGCGGCCGCGGGCGCGGCTCGCGTCGATCGCCTCGCAGACGTCGGCGTCGAGTCCGACGCCGGCGCTGAAGCAGAACCAGCGGTCGTCGGCCAGCCCGAGACCGATCCGGCGATCGGCGTCCAGCGTGAGCAGGTCGATGAGCTGGTTGGTCGCGGTCACCGGGTCGGGGGAGATGCCGAGCGCCCTGGCGAAGACGTTGGCCGAGCCGCCCGGAATCACGCCAAGGCGTGGCAACCAGGCTTGACCGTCGTCGAGGACGGGCAGCGGCAGGAAGCCGTTGACGGTCTCGTTGACCGTCCCATCGCCACCGTGCACGACGATCAGGTCCATCTCGTTCGTGGCTGCCCATTGGGCCAGTTCCGCGGCGTGGCCGCGATGCTGGGTATGCGCAACGGTCAGCTGAGTGCGGCTCTCCAACGCGTGCGCGAGTAGGTCCCGGGTCGCCGGTGTGGTCGAGGTGGCATTCGGGTTCACGATCAGCAGCGTCCGCACGATGGCAGCCTAGTTGGCGGCCGTCCGGCCCTGGAAAAGCGGCGAGCGATGGCGCCGGATGCCGTTTCCCGGCATACGCCAGGACGATGAGGCGGACCAGCGGGGTCGTAGGCTTGCCGCGTGAACGAGCGTCAGCAAGGGAAGCGAGGACACCGTGCGCTGCGGCGCACGACGGAGCCGAGCGAGGCGCGATCGTGAGCGACAAGAGCGCGGCCGCGGGAACGGCGCCGACGACGGTGCGGGCGGCCGGGGGATTGGTGACGCTCGAAGGCGTCGTCGCCGTCGGCTTCGCGATCGTGCTGGTGGTGCGGGGGCTGCTCGGGCATGACCAGTCCGCGACAAGCGGCTACGGCACGGCGGCCTGGTTCGGCATCCTCGGCGGGGCGGTGCTGGCCGCAGGCATCGGGCTCCTGCTGGGGAAACGCTGGGGGCGCGCCATCGCCGTCATCGCGCAGCTGCTGTTGCTCCCGGTCACCTGGTCGCTGCTCACCGACTCGCATCAGCCGGTCTACGGCACGGTGCTCGGGGTGGTCGCGGTCGCCGCGCTGGTGCTGCTGTTCGCGCCGCCGTCCACCCGCTGGATGGCGCAGGACTACGGCGTCGAACCGGAATAGTTCCCGGTGGCCGTGCGTAGCGCCGCCCGGCAGAGGTGGTCGGCGTGCCGGGTGGTCTCCGGTAGCCGGTAGCGCGGGGTCAGTGCCAGCACCTGTGCGCAGGCGGTGTCGAGGTTGATGCGGTGCCCCACGGAGACGAACACCGGCTTGACGCCGGTTCTGGTGCGCAACGCCCGCCCCACCACCGCTCCGTCGATGGTGATGTCGGTGGCCGCGCCGCGTTCCGCACCCGGTTCGGCGTAATCGCCCCACACCGTCTTCGCCACGCCGATCGTCGGCACGCCGGTGAGCAGTCCGAGATGGCAGGCGAGGCCGAAGCGGCGCGGATGGGCGAGTCCCTGGCCGTCGCAGACCAGTAGATCCGGTGCGCTGTCGAGCTTTTCGAGCGCGGCGAGGGTGGCCGGGATCTCCCGGAAAGCCAGCAGGCCGGGCATGTACGGGAAATCGGCGACGCCGTGCGCGACCGCGGAGGCGACCGGTCGCAGGGTGTCCGCCGCCAAGACGACGACGGCCGTGGCCACGGCGCCGGTGTCGTCGTAGGCCGAATCGAGCCCGGCCATCGTGCGGAACCGGGTACCGGGCGGGGTGACCGGTGCGACCAGCGGACGCAATTCGTCCTGCAGGGCCATGGCCGATTCGGCAGTGGTGGGCCAGGACGCGAGATCGAGCGGCGGGAACCAGGACATCCGCGCTACCGCGCGTCGGCGGCCAGCTTGCCGAGCGCGTCGCCGGCCAGCCGATAGCCCAGCCATTCGTCCTGGGCTACGGCGCCGATCGATTCGTAGAAGTCGATCGACGGCTTGTTCCAGGTCAGCACCGCCCAGGAGACGCGGCTGTAGCCGTGCTCGACCGCTTCCTTCGCCAGGGCTGTGAGCAGGGCCTTGCCGTAGCCCTTGCCCCTGGTCTCCGGCCGGACGTAGAGGTCCTCCAGGTAGATGCCGTGCACGCCGTCCCAGGTGGAGAAGTTGAGGAACCAGATGGCGCAGCCGAGCAGCCTCGACTCGTCCGCCACCACGTGCGCGAACACCTTCGGTTCCGCGCCGAACAGCGCGGAGCGCAGCTGCTCGGCGGTGACCGTGCACTCGTGCCGCGCCTTCTCGTAATCGGCGAGGTCGTAGATGAGGTCGACCAGGCCGGGCACGTCGGAGGGGACGGCGCGGCGCAGGACGGCGGCGCCGAGGTCGAGGGCGGTGGGGTCGGTGGCGGGTCGGGTCACAGTGACGCTCCGTTGGGTACCAGGTTGTGCGTGCGAATCGTGCGCGCGTCGTGTTCGTAGCCGAGCACGGTCAGCGCGCCGGTCGACATGGCGAATCGGCGGCCCTCCCGGACGTCGAATTCGGCCCAGCGGGCGATCAGCGCGCGGGAGAAGTGGCCGTGCCCCACCAGCACGATATCCCGCTCCGGCAGCGCGGGCGCCACGTCGGCCAGCACCCGGTCGGCGCGCTCGCGCACCTGCTCTGCGGTCTCACCGTCCGGGACCGGGCCGGTCCAGATGGTCCATCCGGGCGCGGACTCGCGGATCTGCTGGGTGGTCAGTCCCTCGTAGGCGCCGTAATCCCATTCGGCGAGGTCGTCGTCGACCACGGCGCCGGTGAGCCCGGCCAGCTCCGCGGTGCGCCTCGCCCGTAGTCGGGGGCTGGTGCGCACCAACGGATTACGCAATTTCAGCGTGGCGAGCAACTCGCCCGCCCTCCTGGCCTGTTCTTCGCCGCGCTCGGTGAGCGGGAGATCGGTGCGGCCGGTGTGCCGCCGCTGTGTTGACCAGCTGGTCTCGCCGTGCCGAAGCAGCACAACGCGGGCATCGTCGAGTGCGGACATACCTCCATGATGGTCCACCGTTGATCATGGAGCGGCACGGTGGTCTCCCCGCGACGGTGACGAAGCGGACTACGATCCTGTCGGCCGCTCGATCTCGAGCACTGTCAGCGGCACCGGCCGCGAGACCTCGGCCTGGTAGTTCGCGAGCAACGGATCGCTCGCAGTCACCCATTGCGAGCTCGTCGTAGTCGGCCCCCGACCTTCCGCGCCGTGCACCGGCGGCTGGTCGATTTCAGCTCGATCGTGACGTCGGAGCTCAGCGGCACCAATAGATCGGCCGCGTGGCTCAGCCGAAGGCGTGCAATTCTCCGTCGCGCAGTTCCAGCACGGTGCTCCCGATCACGGTGAGCGAGATCGGGTTTCCGGTATAGCCGGGCCGGTCCACCGGAATCCGGCCGGTTTCGGTTCCCGTGGCCGGGTCGAGGACGGCGAGCGCGCCGGTGGTTGGCAGCAGCAGTTTGCCCGCCATCAGCGCGGGTGAGCCGAGCGCGCCGCCCGCGGTCCACAAAGGATCGAAAGTGCTGCCGTTCAAGGCGATCACGCTGTTTCCGGTGAAGACCAGATAGGCGGATCCGATGCGCGTGGTCGTGGCCGTCTGGCTCAGCGGCGCCGAAAGCTGATGCACCACAATGGCGTTGCCGTTCCCGTCATAGACGGCCAAGCGAGGCGGTACCGGCTCGGTGCCGGTGGCGGCGGGGAAGTAGAGCACGATCCGGTTGTCGGAGACCGCGAGCACCCGTGCTTCCGCGGAATCCGATCCGGGACCGGTCAATACGTGCGAACCGAACTCCTCCGGCACCGTGTTGTCCTTGGGAGCCGGGTTGAGCACCGTCAGCCGCTCGGCCGGGTCGGTGGGGCAGCGTTCCAGCACGGCGAGCCGAGACGGACTGGAACTCGACGACAGCAGCGTGCACCCTTTGCGCGGCTGCGTCCTGACGTTCACCGGGGCGTCGACGTAGCCGTACTCCACGGTGCGCACCAGATCCGAACGCCACATCTCCAGCCGCTGCGGCCCCTGCGCCAGCAGGTAGGTGCCGTCGGCCGACAGCCGCACATCCCGATCCATGTAGCTGCTGCGCGCGGTGCGGCGGGCGCCGCTGTCGCCGGCCAGCATGGTGGCCTGGCTGCAGCCGCGCTCGTCGCGGTAGACCGCGATCACCATGCCGTACTGGCCCTCGACCCCGCACAGCGGCAAGTCGCGCCGGTACTTCCAGAGCTGATCGCCGGTGCGCGGGTCGCGTCCGGTGACCGTGTCGTCGTCGCCGGTCACCGCGATCCCGCCGGACACCAGCGCCCGCGTGATCGCACGGTCGGGCGCGTGCCACACCTCACGCAGCGCGGTCGGCAGCTGATCGGCCGCGACCGGGGTCGGCACCGTGGACGACGCGGTCACCGATTCGGTGCCGTGCGCGTCGCCGCGCACCCACACCACGGCTGCTGCGATCACGACGAGAACCGCGATCGCGACTGCGGAGATGATATCGGCGCGCGTCCGCCGCTCGGGTGCGAGCACGATTGCGAGACTAGCCGATCCGGGCCGTCAGGCCGACGCGGCGGCCGCGGGCTCGGCCGCGCTCCCGGCGTCCTCCGCCGCGATGTCTCCTTCGCCCGACCGCCGCCGCCTGCGCCTGCGGCGAGCGGGACGGTCGGTCGTGTCGGTCCCCTCCGCGGCGCCGCTGTCGTCGGAGGCCTCGGAACCCGACTCGTCGGTGGCGACGCCGTCGGTGGTGTCGCCGGTCGCCCTGCGACGCCTGCGCCTGCGGCGGGCGGGCTTGTCGGCCGCGTCGGCCTCGGGGGCCGCCTGCTCCGTGTCGATGACCTCGTCATCCACGGGGGAGTCGGTGTCGGCCGAATCGGTGACGTTCGGTGCGCCGTCGATCGGCCTACCGCCGCGGGTGCGCTTGCGGTTGCGCTTGCGCGGGGCGCGGGCCGTGCGTTCGACCACCTCCGCGTCCGGGTCGCGTTCCGGCTTCGGCTTGCGGATCACACCGGTGACGCCCTCGGGAATGCCGAGGTCGGTGTACAGGTGCGGCGAGCGCGAGTAGGTCTCGACCGGCTCGGGGATGCCGAGGCCGAGCGCGCCGTCGATCGACGACCAGCGTTTGAGCTCGTCCCAGTCGATCAGCGTCACCGCGACGCCGGTGCGTCCGGCCCGGCCGGTGCGCCCGATCCGGTGCACGTAGGTCTTCTCGTCCTCCGGGCACTGGTAATTGATGACGTGCGTGACGTCGTCGATATCGATGCCGCGCGCCGCGACGTCGGTCGCTACCAGCACGTCGATGCTGCCCTTGCGGAACTTGGTCAGCGCCTTCTCCCGGGCGATCTGCCCCAGGTCACCGTGCACCGCGCCGACCGCGAAGCCGCGCTCGGCCAGTTCGTCGGCCACCTTCTGCGCCGTGCGCTTGGTGCGCGTGAAGATCATCGTCGCGCCGCGGCTCTCGGCCTGCAGGATCCGCGCGATCAACTCCCCCTTGTCCAGGGCGTGCGCGCGGTAGACGAACTGCGCGGTGCGGTCGTGCACCGCCGAGTCGTGCGGCTCCTCGGCCCGGATGTGCGTCGGCCGGGTCAGGAAGGTGCGCGCCAGGGTGATGATCGGCCCGGGCATGGTCGCGGAGAACAGCATGGTCTGGCGCTTGTCCGGGACCATGCCGAGAATGCGCTCGATGTCCGGGAGGAAGCCCAGGTCGAGCATCTCGTCGGCCTCGTCCAGCACCAGCACGCCGATCTTGCCGAGGATCAGGTGCTGCTGGTCGGCGAGGTCCAGTAGTCGGCCCGGCGTGCCGACCACGACGTCGACGCCCGCGCGCAGCGCCGCGATCTGCGCCTCGTAGGGGCGGCCGCCGTAGATCGACGCGACGCGCAGCGGCCCCTGGTGGTTGGTCAGGTACTTGCTCGCGTTCTCCAGATCCTGGGTGACCTGGATGCACAGCTCGCGCGTCGGCACGATGACCAGCGCGCGCGGCGTGCCGTCCAGCGGCGTCGTGCCGGATTCCGCGGTGGCGATCCGGTGCAGCAGCGGCACGCCGAATCCGAAGGTTTTACCCATGCCGGTGCGGGCCTGACCGATGAGATCTTCTCCCGCGAGCGCCAGCGGGAGGGTCAGTTCTTGAATGGCGAAAGTACGTTCGATTCCGATCTCGCCGAGTGCGCGGACGATTTCCGCGCGCACGCCCAATTCGGCGAAAGTCGGGGCGGTATGCGTTGCGTCCAGTTCGGCCGTCAACAGGGTGTCCGCCAGACCTGGTTCCTGATCGACTGTGATCTTGCTCAGGGTTCGTGCCTTCCTCGTAATCACGTCCCGCGCGCACGAGGTGGGGCGGACCGGGCGGTCCACGACGACCACGACTCCGCAGGCGATACTTCACCCGGCCACGCTCCGGATGCCGGGCGCCTGCCACAAAAGCGGCGGCTACCTCGCAAAACATCGGCGCGGCGCACTGGTGACGCGGATTGGTGCGCGCACATTTTCCTGTCCAACGAAAACTTCGCACTCGAAACCGGTCGGCGGTCGCAGCGGCGTCCCCGCGGTGTGCGTGAGCGCGACGTCCGGCAACTCTGTCGAGCGAAACTTTCCGTTGTCCGCCGCGATTGTAGCGTGATATTGTGCCGCGTTCGAATTGCCACCGCGGCGCGCTATCGAAAATGCTCCGGACCCGCAGCGTGCTTTCGCCGCGCAGGGCTCCCACGTACGCTGCGCCACATGGGAATTCATCCGGCGCGGCAAATCTGGGCGACGCTCGAACCGCTACACGATGTCGTCTATTTCGGAGCCGGCGTCAAGGAGGCGGGCGTCGGGATCGGATTGCGCGGCTACTGGCAGACCTACTTCGCTTTCCGCGCCGCGCCGCTGGGCGCGGTGACGCCCGCCACCGTGCAGGCGGCTTTCGCCGGATTCCACCCCGACATGGTGCGTCGCGCGCTGCCGGAGGCGTGGGAGCGGGCGACGCCGCAACGCTGCCTGACCGCTCGGCTCGAGCTGGCCACCGGCCTGCTGCGCGGCGTCGGCGCGGGTGACGCGGTGTCGGCTCGCGCGGTCGAGCTGCTGGCGCCGGTGCAGCGTGCCGCCGATCCCACGGGACGGGCGCTGTTCGCCGCGAACGCGGCCTTGCCGCTGCCCGCCGACCCGGTGGCCGCGCTGTGGCAGCTGGCCACCTCCCTGCGTGAGCATCGCGGCGACGGCCATGTCGCGGCCCTGGTCACGCACGGTCTCAGCGGACGCGATGCCCTGGTCGCGCAGGTGGCCGCGGGCAAGGCGCCCGAGTCGGTGATGCGGCCCGCGCGCGGGGTGTCGGAGAGGGAATGGGCGGACGCTTTCGACGAGCTGCGGGCCCGTGGGCTGGTCGCGGGGGAGCCGGTCACTCCGACCCTCACCGGCAGCGGCGCGGAACTGCTGGCCGCGGTAGAGGCCGAGACGGACGAGGCGGCGTGGACCGGTGCGCTCGCGGTGTTGTCGGCCGACGCGATCACCGAGCTGACCACCTCGCTCGCGCCGCTGGTGCGCAGCGTGCAGGAGTCGGTGGTTCCGCCGCTCAACCCCGTCGGCATGGGGCCGAGGTAGCGCGGCGGGCAGTTGCCTGTTACTGGCGGTACCGATATGTGAGACTCTCTTCGCTGTGAGCCTTGCCGACACTGTCACCATCGCCGCGCGCAACGCCTGGGCGCTGACCTTCGGCTCCGGCATCGAGGCGCCGGACCCGACCCCCGCGACGATCCTGTGGGACCAGCCGCACCGGCAACTGCGGCGGTTCGAGCGCGCGGAGGGGGATGCGGCGGAAGCGGATCCGGCCGTCCTGCTGGTCCCGCCGCTGGCCGCGCCCGCCACCTGTTTCGATCTGCGGCCCGACCAGAGCCTGGCGCGCTTCCTGCTGGAGATCGGCCGCAGCCCCTACGTCGTCGACTACGGCGAGATCACCTTCGCCGACCGGCGCATGGGCTTCGAGGACTGGATCGACGACATCCTGCCCGAGGCGGTGCTGCGCACCAGCGCCGACCGCGACGGGCGCGCGGTGGATCTGGTGGGCTGGTCGCTCGGCGGCACGCTGGCCTTGCTGACCGCCGCGGCGCACCCCGAGCTGCCCATCCGGTCCGTCACGGCCGTCGGCTCGCCGCTGGACTACGACCGGATGACCGGCGTGCCGCAGCTGCGCGCGGTCGCGAAACTCACCGGTGGCCGCGGCACCTCGACCGTCATCCGCGCGGCCGGTGGCGTTCCTGCGACACTGACTCGAATCGGCTACAAGGTCACGGCCTGGGATCGTGAGCTGACCCGGCCATGGTTCGTCGCGAGCAATATCGCGCGTACCGAGGCGCTGGCGAAGATGGAGACGATCGATCGGTTCATGGCCGAGATGCCCGGATATCCGGGGCGTTTCTACGGTCAGCTGTGGGGCCGGTTCATCCTGAACAACGACATCGGTCGCGGTGTCGTCCGGCTCGGCGAGCGCCGGATCGAGCTGGCGAACGTGACCGCGCCGGTGCTGCTCGTAGGTGGGCCGTCCGACGTGATCACCCCGGCTCCCGCCGTCGAGGGAGGTGTGCACCTGCTCACGGGAGCGGCCATGGTCCGTTACGAGACCGCGCCCGGCAGCCACCTCGGCATCCTGGCCGCGCCGACCGCACGTGACACGACATGGAGTTACCTCGAGAAGTTCCTTGCCGAGACCTCCTGAGGCGCGGTGAGTATTACGCTGGGGCGCATGGGAGCACAGTCACCTGCCGCGTTAGGTGTTTCGTCGACCGACCCAGCAAGCCTTTCCATCCCCGCGAGCCATCCCGGCGTGACCGACCTGTTCGCGGTGCTCGCCTACGGCGAGATATCCGCGTTCTACCGGCTGGCCGAGGAGGCCAAGCTGTCGCCGTCGCTGCGGGGCAAGGTGGCGGTCGCGAAGATGGCCGCGGCCGAGATGGAGCATTTCAAGACGCTGGAGTCCGCGCTGGCCGCGCGCGGCGCCGGCGTCTTCGACGCGATGGCGCCGTTCGTGCGCGCGCTGGACGACTACCACGCGTCCACCGACCCGTCGACGTGGCTCGAGTCGATGGTGAAGTTCTACGTCGGTGACGGCATCGCCGCGGACTTCTACACCGAGATCGCGGGCGCGCTGACCCCCGACGTCGCCGCGGTGGTCCGCGACGTGCTCGCCGAGACCAGGCATTCCGAGTTCGTCGTCGAGGAGGTGCGCCGGGCGGTCACCGAGAGCCGCTCCGAGCGCGACCGGCTCACGCTGTGGGGCAGGCGGCTGCTCGGTGAGGCGATCACCCAGGCGCAGTTCGTCATGGCGCAGCGCGACGAGCTGACGGATCTGGTGCTCACCGCCACCGGCGATCTCAACGGCATCGCGGCGCTGTTCGAGCGGATGCAGGACAGCCACGCCGAGCGCATGGCGGTCCTCGGCATCTGAGCTATTCGTTCGCCGCGCGGTTGGGCACCAGCCGCAAACCGGGCGCGTGGATGCTCGCGCGGTCGATCAGCCAGACCACGACGCTCTGGTCCCGGCCGTCGGCTTCCAGCATCTCGAACGGAACCTCGACCATGCCGTGCACGGGATGGTCGAGGTGCAGCGTGCCGGAGCCGGGTGCGCCGACCCGATGCGGCTTCCAGCGACCGGCGAAGTCGGGGAGCGCGCGCAGCGCCTCGATCGTCTCGAGCAGCGCGTCGTCGCCGGGCCAATGGAGTTTGGCGCGGCAGAGGGCGGCGGTGAAGGTGTCGGCCGCTTCCTCCCAGTTGCGCAGGACGCGCCGGGCGGCGGGATGCACGAAGGTGTACCAGGCGAGATTGGGCTGATCCGGTCCGTCCAGCAAGCCGAGCGGGGCGGCGAAATCGGCCCACGCCTGGTTCCAGCCCAGCACGTTCAGTCTGCGACCGACCACGAAGGCCGGTGTCGGCTGCAACGCGCGCAGAATCGTCTCGATCGTCGGAGTCACCTGCTCGCGCGCGGATTCGCTACCGGGGCATCGGGATTCGTTGCCGGAAGCCATTGCGAGCATGCCGAAGTACTGGCGATCGTCCCCGCGCAAAAGCAGCGCGTCGGCCAACGCGTCGATCACCGCGAGCGAAGGATTGGTGTCGCGGCCCTGCTCCAGCCGGGCCAGGTAGTCGGCGCTGACGCCCGCGCGCACCGCGACCTCCTCGCGACGCAGCCCGGGTGTCCGGCGGCGCCCGCCCTCGGGCAAGCCGACATCCGACGGCCGCAGTTCGGCGCGCCGGGCGATGAGGAACTCCGCGAATCCGTTGCTTGCCATAGATCCCATCGTGCCCGGTCCGGGGATGGTTATCCGCGCCCTGTCAGGTCCAGGATAACGGCGGTCTGGCTACCGGACCGCGGTCCGGTCATTGTCGGAGGCATGACATCTACCTCGGAATCCACCACGCTGAAGTCCGGTTCGTGGGCACTCGACGCCGCGCACTCCTCGGTCGCCTTCACCATCCGCCATCTCGGCATCTCCAAGGTGCGTGGCGGATTCAACCGGTTCGAGACCGAATTCGTGGTCGACGAATCGGGCGCGGCCACCGTCGGCGCGACGATCTACCTCGACTCCTTCGACACCGGCAACGCCGATCGGGACGCGCACATCCGCACCGCCGATTTCCTCGACGTCGCCAATCGCCCGACGCTGACCTTCCGCGCCGACCACCCCGTGGTCGTCGCCGAGACCTTCGAGGTCGAGGGGCAGGCCACGCTCGGCGCGATCACCAAGCCGGTCACGCTGGAGGTCGAGTGGGGCGGTGTGCAGGACTTCGGTCCCACCGGCGACCGGCACGCGGGTTTCTCCGCCACCGGCACCATCAAGCGCACGGACTTCGGCGTCGGCGGAGCTCTGCCCGGCATGCTGAGCGACACGGTCAAGATCGAACTGGAGATCCAGCTCGTCGAGCCCAAGTGAGCGCCCCCGCCGGCTCGCACTAGCCTTGGAACCGACAGCACAGGACTCTCAGGTTCGGAGGTTGGCCGTGGAGGTCAAGATCGGTATTTCGGATAGCCCGCGCGAGCTGGTGATCAGCAGCGCGCAGACCCAGGAAGAGGTCGAGGCGCTGGTGTCCGGTGCGCTCGGCGGCGACGATGGCGTCCTGACGCTCACCGACGAGAAGGGCCGCAAGTTCCTGATCCAGGCTTCGAAGGTCGCCTACGTCGAGATCGGCTCGACCACCGGCGGCCGCGTCGGTTTCGCCGCCGTCTGACTTCCGGCTTCCCGCCGAAACGCAGCGAGCCCCTGCCCCCGATCGGTCGGGGGCAGGGGCTCGCTCGTCGTCGTGACCGCGCTCAGTCGATCGGGTGCAGCGGCACGTGCTTCAGGCCGCCCCACGCGAGCGAGACGGTGGTGTCGACCGCCTCCTCCTTCGGGATCGGCCGATCGGCCTCCAGCCAGTACCGTGCGGTGAACTGGCTCGCGCCGACCAGACCCACGGCCAGGATGCGGGCCCGGTAGGGATCGAGGCCCGAGTCGTGCGCGACGAGGTCGAAGACCGCGTCCACACAGGCCTCGGTGGCCTGCTCCACGCGGCGCTGCACCTGCGGCTCGCTGGTCAGGTCGGACTCGAAGACCAAGCGGAAGCCTTGCATCTCGTTGTCCACGAAATCGAAGTACGCCTGCACCGCCGCGCGTACGCGCTGCTTGTTGTCGGTGGTGGAGCGCAGCGCCTGGCGCACGCTGGACACCAGCATGTCGACGTAGTTCTGCAGCACCGCGAGATACAGCTCGAGCTTGCTGGTGAAGTGCTGATACAGCACCGGCTTGCTCACTCCGGCGCACTGCGAGATCTCGTCCATGCCTGCGGCGTGATAGCCGCGCTGCACGAAGACTTCGCTTGCCGCCGCGAGTAGCTGTAGACGTCGCTCGTCGCGCGGAAGCCGGGTACCGCGTTTGGCGGGCTCGGACGACGATCTACGGGACGTCATCCGGTCCACGAGGTCAGTCATTTCGGCTCTCCCAGTCGATTCCCCGGCAAAGGGGTGTGCACCGGGTTATCTCATGAACGATACCCGGTTGTCGCCCGCCCGCGGATCGGGGCCGGGCAACTGGTGCCACCCGGAGACACATTGTCGCACCGATGGGCCCGCTGGTATGCCCGCAGGTGGGGATTCGCCGCTGTGAGACGCTGGTGAACGTGACCGACCGACCGGAAAGACCCCCCGGCGGGCGGCGCGGTGCGCGTCGCCCGGCTGGCTCCGGCGCGCCTGGTTCCGTAGGGTCGGACGGCGTGGCGAGAAGCTGGCCAGTGGCGCGATCCGGTGAGGCGGCTCGGACCGGCGCGGCCGAGCGGGCCGGGGCGGGCGGCGGGTCGCCCGACCGGGAGACAAGTAAGCGCATGCGCGGCAAAGCGCCCGAACCTCCTGCGCCCCAGCCGGATTCAGCCCTGGCGCAGCTCGAACACGATGGCGCCGAGGTCTACGATCCGCTCGGTCTGTACTCGCACAAGGCCGAGCGATCCCACCAACCGCTGCGCGCCCGCTGGGATCCGACCGCTCCCGACGAGGGCAGGACGAGGTCGCGTCCCGAGCGGGATGCCAAGAAGCAGAGCGCACTGGGCAGATTCGTCTCGACCTACGGCTGGCGGGCGTACGCGTTGCCGGTTCTGGTCGTGATCACCGTTCTGGTGGTGGTCGACGCGATCCGCGCCACCGACGACATCAACGCCGCTGGCTCGGATCCGGGGCTCGGCCGACTCAGTCCGGCCACCGCGACCGCGGGCATCATCGGCGCTCCGCCGGGTGACGGGCAGTTTCCCACCGACCTGCCGACCGGGGCTCTTCCGGAAGGCGGCGCCTTCGCCGAGTCCGGTGCGGGCGTCTGGCACGTAGTGCCCGGCACGACCGCCCAGATCGGCACCGGAACCGCGACCGCCTTCCGCTACACCGTCGAAATCGAGAACGGCGTGGACACTTCCGGCCTGGGCGGGGACGAGGCCGTCGCCAAGATGATCGATTCCACGCTGGCCAACCCGAAGAGCTGGACGCACGACCCCAAGTTCGCGTTCCGCCGGGTCGACCAGGGCGAGGTGGACTTCCGCGTCTCGCTCACCTCACGGGGATCCAGCCGCAAGGAATGCGGTTTCGACATCCCGATCGATACCTCCTGCTACAACGCCGACGATCGCCGCGTCGTGCTGTCGGAGGTCAGGTGGGTGCGCGGCGCGCTCGCGTTCGAAGGCGATATCGGGTCCTATCGGCAGTACCAGATCAACCACGAGGTCGGCCACGCCATCGGCTACCACCAGCATCAGGCATGCGACACCGACGGCGGGCTGGCGCCGGTGATGATGCAGCAGACCTTCGGCACCCGCAACGACGACATCGCCGCCCTCGACCCGCACGGCGTGGTCCCGATGGACGGCAAGCGCTGCCGCTTCAACCCCTGGCCCTACCCCCGGGGATAGTGATCGCGCCGAAAGGGGTGGTTGTCGCGGTGCGGCGGGTATACGGAACGATGGGCGGGAAGAACGGCCCGGTCGTCGGTGTTGCACAGTTGAACCAACCCGCCGAGGGCGTCATACCGCCGCAGCGATCGGCCAAGCGATTCGAGGAGTCCTGGACGTGTCATCACCCAAGTCCCTGCCGCCACTTGTCGAGCCGGCCGCGGAGCTGACCAGGGATGAGGTAGCCCGCTACAGCCGACATCTGATCATCCCCGATCTCGGCGTGGACGGGCAGAAACGTCTGAAGAACGCCAAAGTGCTGGTGATCGGCGCGGGTGGCCTCGGATCGCCTGCCCTGTTGTACTTGGCCGCCGCGGGCGTGGGCACGCTCGGCATCGTCGAGTTCGACGAGGTCGACGCCTCGAACCTGCAGCGCCAGGTCATCCATGGCGAATCCGACATCGGCCGTCCGAAGGCCGACAGCGCGCGCGACTCGATCCTGGAGATCAACTCCGGCATCGATGTGCGGTTGCACAAGATCCGGCTGGAACCGGAGAACGCGGTAGAACTGTTCCGCGAGTACGACCTGATCGTCGACGGCACCGACAACTTCGCCACCCGGTACCTGGTCAACGACGCCGCGGTGCTGGCGGGCAAGCCGTACGTGTGGGGCTCGATCTACCGCTTCGAGGGCCAGGTCTCGGTGTTCTGGGAGGACGCCCCGGACGGGCGCGGCATCAACTACCGCGACCTGTACCCGGAGGCCCCGCCGCCCGGCATGGTTCCGTCCTGCGCCGAGGGCGGTGTGCTCGGCGTGCTGTGCGCGTCCATCGGTTCGGTGATGGTCACCGAGGCGATCAAGCTGATCACCGGCATCGGTGAGCCGCTGCTCGGCCGTCTGATGGTGTACGACGCACTGGACATGAACTACCGGACCATCAAGCTGCGCCGCGACCCGGAGCGTCAGCCGATCACCGAGCTGATCGACTACGAGGCGTTCTGCGGCGTGGTGTCCGAGGAGGGCCAGGCGGCCGCGGCCGGGTCCACCATCACCGCGCGCGAGCTCGAGGAGCTGCTGGCGTCGGGCAAGGACATCGAGCTGATCGACGTGCGCGAGCCGGTCGAGTGGGACATCGTGCACATCGAGGGCGCGAAGCTCATCCCGAAGGACCGCATCCTGTCCGGTGAGGCGCTGTCCGAACTGCCTCAGAACCGTCCGATCGTGCTGCACTGCAAGACCGGAGTGCGCTCCGCCGAGGCCCTGGCCGCCCTCAAGCGCGCGGGCTTCTCCGACGCCACCCACCTGCAGGGCGGCGTGATCGCCTGGGCCAACCAGGTGGACAAGTCGCTGCCGGTGTACTGAGTCGCGGCGTGCCGGAGGGGCGCTGAAACAGACACCACGTAGCGTACGTCCGTGACTTCTGTGGAACCTCCCGAGCATGTGCGTGCCACGTTCGGTCTGCGCGAAGTGACCCCGGTTTCGCTCGGCGACTGGGAAGGCGGCTGGCGCTTGGGTGACGTGGTGCTCAGCCCGGTCACCGATCACGCGCGTGCGGCGTGGTCGGCGAAGGTCCGTGAGGCGTTGAAGGTGGACGGCCTGCGGCTGGCCCGTCCCGTGCGGGCGACCGACGGTCGCTATGTGGTGTCCGGCTGGCGCGCGGACACCTACCTGGAGGGCATGCCGGAACCCCGGCACGACGAGGTGGTCTCGGTGTCCCTGCGCCTGCACAAGGCGACGGAGAAGCTGGAGCGTCCGCGCTTCCTCGCTCAGCCACCGGTGGTGCCGTGGGTGGACATCGACGTGTTCGTCGCGGCCGACCGCGCCGCCTGGGAGCCGGTGCCGCTGCGCAGCCTGCGCGCGGGCGGCGCATCGCTGTCGACCTCCCCGGACGGGCGGCGCAGCATCGAACTGATCGGCCAACTGGCCACCCTCCGCAAACCGGTGCAGTCGCCTCCGCAGCTGGTCCACGGCGACCTGTTCGGCACCGTGTTGTTCGCGGGCGCGCAGACCCCCGGGCTCACCGACCTCACCCCGTACTGGCGGCCGGTGCCCTGGGCGGCGGCGGTGATCGTGGTGGACGCACTGTCCTGGGGCGGCGCGGACGACGGCTTGCTCGATCGCTGGGCGGACCTGCCGGAGTGGCCGCAGATGTTGTTGCGCGCGGTGATGTTCCGGCTCGCGGTGCACGCGCTGCACCCGCGATCGACCCCCCAGGCGTTCCCCGGCCTGGCACGCACGGCGGACATGGTACGACTCACCCTTTGAGAGTGCAGTTGCTCTCGGACAACATATTCGGAACCACGGAACCGGCTCGCAGGTCCGGTGGGCAAGCTCATCTGGCTTTCGGACGGACTTGTCGGCATTGCCAATGTCGGGAATGCCCGATACTCGCGATGAGGCATGTGCGCCGCATGTGCCAGGCGACTCTCGCCGAGAGAGGTTTACGGATGCTGTTTGTTGTCCTGCGGGGACCGGCCGTGTGGACTGCGCGGAGCGGAGGGCGTGCATGACGACGCTCGCCGACCTGGATCTCCCCGACCTTCCGCATCCCCCCTATGCCAGTGGCGGTCTCAACGCGGTCGTCGACGCGGCGAATGTGTACATGCAGAATGCGGTCTTGCTGTTCGCCTCCGGCTGGCATGGCGGGCAGCCGGACATGATCGCTTGGCTGGGGGACAAGAAGCTGCTGAGCGCGGACGGCAAAAAGCTCACCAAGGATGGTGCCCAGACGCTCGAGCCCGGATCATCGGTGCTGGTCGACAACTACGACAAACAGCGCGGTGCGTTCCTGGACAAAACGTCACAACTGCAAGCTCAGAACGACGGTGTGAACGAACGGGCCATCGCGAGCTTCGACACCTCGAACAAGGCGTTCCAGGATGTCAAAGAGATCGTGAACGGGCTCAAAACCGAGCTCGGCCACGAACCCGGCGAGCACCAGCTGACCCGGCTGCCCGATGGCAACTTGCACCTGACCGCCGCCGAGGAGAACCGGCTGTTACAGCTGATCTTGGAGGGCGTGGACCGTGTGCACGACACGATCGAGGACGCGGACAATGGCATGCGAAGGAACGCGGGCAATATCTACGACATGATGCCGGACCTCCCGCGCAACCCCTACGGCAATGCGCCGGATGCCGGGTCCGTATCTCCGTGGGCGCCGACCGCGAGCAACGCCACCTGGACCCGTGGTACCGGAACCCCGGACGACATCGTCGCGAAGGCGCGGGAGCAACTGGCGCTCGGTGTCTCCGAGATCGGCGGCAACAACGTCCCGATGTTCCGCGGCCCGGACGGCAAGCTCTACAAGGCCCCGTACAACATCAATGGGGCATGGTGCGCGGCTTTCTCCACTTGGACCTGGGATCAGGCCGGTTACAACGTCCATTGGACCAATCCCAACTACGTGCCCTCCGTCTGGAACGACGCCAAACACATGGGCTTGGCGGCGAATATCTCGAGCGCGCAAAAGGGGGACATGATCATCTTCGACTGGGAGGGTGACGGAACCCCCGACCATGTCGGAATCGTGGAGTCCGTGGATCCCAGAACCGGCCGGATCACCACCATCGAGGGCAATTCCAGTGATCAATTGAAATCCAACAGCTATTCCATGAACGCGGGATCGCTCGTCGGCGTGGTCAAGCCACCGTCCAACCAGGCAAGAGCGTCCTGACGGAACCGGCGCACCGCGCACGAGCCATTGCGGCAGCTTTGTGCGCGGCGCGCCGATCAATGTGCGGCAGGATCAGCTCGAGAGGTCGTTCACCGAAGCGGACTCATTGCCGGACAGCTTGATTCCCAGATTGGCGGCCGTGCGATCGACCTCGTCGTCAGCGTGCTGGAATTCGATGGCCGAGCCCGCCGACAGCACTTCGACGTTGAGGCACAGCGACTGGAGTTCCTTGAGCAGGACCTTGAACGATTCCGGAATGCCCGGCTCCGGGATGTTCTCGCCCT
>NZ_JBSGCA010000077.1:0-22990 GCF_053601535.1 Nocardia sp. NPDC004718 | reverse complement strand
GTCCCGGTGGCGGCGGTGGCGGCGGCGGTCGTCCTGGCGGTCCCGGTGGCCGCGGTGGTGCGGCAGGCGCGTTCGGCCGTCCCGGTGGCGCGCCCCGGCGTGGCCGCAAGTCGAAGCGGCAGAAGCGGCAAGAGTACGACTCGATGCAGGCGCCCGCCGTCGGCGGCGTGCGGCTGCCGCGCGGCAACGGCGAGATCATCCGGCTCGCCCGCGGCGCGTCGCTGTCGGACTTCGCCGAGAAGATCGACGCGAACCCGGCCGCGCTGGTGCAGGCCCTGTTCAACCTCGGCGAGATGGTCACCGCGACCCAGTCGGTGAACGACGAGACCCTCGAGCTGCTGGGCAGCGAGATGAACTACGTCGTCCACGTGGTCAGCCCCGAGGACGAGGACCGCGAGCTGCTGGAGTCGTTCGACCTCACCTACGGCGAGGACGAGGGCGGCGAGGAAGACCTCGAACAGCGTCCGCCGGTGGTGACCGTCATGGGTCACGTCGACCACGGTAAGACCCGCTTGCTGGACACCATCCGCAAGGCGAACGTCCGCGAGGGCGAGGCGGGCGGCATCACCCAGCACATCGGCGCCTACCAGGTGCTCACCCACCTCGGCGACGAGGACCGGCTGATCACCTTCATCGACACCCCGGGTCACGAGGCGTTCACCGCCATGCGCGCCCGTGGTGCGAAGGCCACCGACATCGCGATCCTGGTGGTCGCCGCCGACGACGGCGTCATGCCGCAGACGGTGGAGGCGATCAACCACGCGCAGGCGGCCGACGTGCCGATCGTCGTGGCGGTCAACAAGATCGACAAGGAAGGCGCCAACCCGCAGAAGGTGCGTCAGCAGCTCACCGAGTACGGCCTGGTCGCCGAGGAATACGGCGGCGAGACCATGTTCGTCGACATCTCCGCCAGGCAGAACATCAACATCGATGCGCTGCTCGAGGCGGTCCTGCTGACCGCGGACGCGGCGCTGGACCTGCGGGCCAACCCGGACATGGACGCGCAGGGTGTGGCCATCGAGGCGCACCTCGACCGTGGTCGCGGCCCGGTGGCGACCGTGCTCATCCAGCGCGGCACCCTGCGGGTCGGCGACTCGATCGTGGCGGGAGACGCCTACGGCCGGGTGCGCCGGATGGTCGACGAGCACGGCGACGACGTCGAGGCGGCGTTGCCGTCGCGACCGGTTCAGGTCATCGGCTTCACGTCGGTGCCCGGCGCGGGTGACAACCTGCTCGTGGTCGACGAGGACCGGATCGCCCGGCAGATCGCCGATCGGCGCAACGCGCGCAAGCGCAACGCGCTGGCCGCACGCAGCCGCAAGCGGATCAGCCTGGAAGATCTGGATGCCGCGCTGAAGGAAACCAGCGAGCTGAACCTGATCCTCAAGGGCGACAACTCGGGTACGGTCGAGGCCCTCGAAGAGGCGCTGCTCGGAATCCAGGTGGGCGACGAGGTGCGTCTGCGGGTGATCGACCGCGGCGTCGGTGGCGTCACCGAGACCAATGTCAACCTCGCTTCGGCGTCGAACGCGATCATCATCGGATTCAACGTCCGCGCCGAGGGCAAGGCGACCGAGCTGGCCAACCGCGAGGGCGTCGACATCCGGTACTACTCGGTGATCTACCAGGCCATCGATGAGATCGAGAAGGCCCTCAAGGGCATGCTCAAGCCGATCTACGAAGAGGTCGAGCTGGGGCGGGCCGAGATCAGGGCGATCTTCCGTTCGTCGAAGGTCGGCAACATCGCCGGTTGCATGGTCACGTCGGGCTCGGTCAAGCGCAACGCCAAGGCGCGCCTGCTCCGGGACAACGTGGTGATCGCCGAGACGATGACGATCTCGTCGCTGCGCCGGGAGAAGGACGACGTCACCGAGGTCCGCGAGGGCTTCGAATGCGGTATGACGGTCACCTACTCCGACATCAAGGAAGGCGACATCATCGAGGCCTACGAACTGCGCGAGAAGCCGCGCGACTGATAGACCGAGACGAGTCCGGGCGCCGCGCGAAGTGCGCGGCGCCCGGCGGGTCTTCCTGACTGGGGAGGGTGTGGGTGTACCTGGGTGCACTGGAGTTCGACCTGCTGCTCGGCGATGTGCATTCACTGAAACAGAAGCGCTCGGTGATCCGGCCGATCCTGGCCGAATTGCAGCGTTTCGGTGTGAGTGCCGCCGAAGGCGGGGAACACGATCTATACCGTCGTTCGCTGCTGGGCGTGGCCATGGTCAGTGCGGGCATGGATCATCTGACCGAGGTGCTGGACAAATGTGAACGGCACGTCGCGGCCCGTCCGGAGTTACAGTTGCTGGCGGTGCGCCGCCGAATCTTCGGGCCCGAGGACTGACCGCGGCGCAGCGACGGAGCTCGGGTGGCGGCCGCGAGGCACGCTCCGACCGCCATCGAACAGAGTTGATAGTGAGGAGGAAACGGCCATGGTGGATCAAGCCAGGGCACGCCGACTCGCCAAGCGGATCTCCTCGATCGTCGCGACCGCGATCGAATACGAGGTGAAGGACCCGCGGCTGCGTTTCGTGACCGTCACCGACGCCAAGGTCACCGGCGATCTCCGGGAGGCGACGGTGTACTACACCGTGATGGGTGAAACCCTCGACGCCGAACCGGATTACGACGGTGCGGCGGCCGGACTGGAGAAGGCCAAGGGAGTTCTGCGCTCCAAGGTGGGCGCCGGAACCGGGGTGAAGTTCACCCCGACGCTGGCATTCGTACTGGACACCGTGCCCGACGCGGCACGGCAGATGGAGGAACTGCTCGCCAGGGCGCGGGCCGCGGACGACGAGGTCGCCAAGGTGGCCGCCACCGCCAGGCACGCGGGCGACGCCGACCCCTACAAGGTCGAACGCGACGCCGACGAGTGACATGCGGTAGTCGATGACGACGATGCGAGAAACGGCCGGCTTGGACACGGCCGTGGCGGCGCTCGACGCCGCGCGCTCGGTGACCATCGTCTGCCATGTGCAGCCCGATGCGGACACCATAGGAAGCGGTCTGGCGCTGGCGCTGGTGCTGCACCGGCGCGGCGTCCCGGTGCAGGTGTCGTTCGCCGAGCCCGCGGACTTGCCCGTATCGATGCGGTCGCTGCCCGGCGTACGGCACTTGGTGGCGCCCGCCGAAGTGCGCGCCGAGGTCGACCTGCTGGTCGCGGTCGACTGCGGCAGCGCGGGCAGGCTCGGTGCGCTCGCCGACCGATTGTCCGGTGCCGCAACGACACTGGTGATCGATCACCATCGGTCGAACACGCGGTTCGGAGCGATCAACGTGGTCGATCCCGCCGCGGAGTCCACCACGAGCCTGATCGCGCGTCTGCTCGACGCGTGGGGTGTGCCGATCGATGCGGACGTGGCGCATTGCCTGTACGCCGGTCTGGTCACCGACACGGGTTCGTTCCGGTGGGTGCGGCCGGGTACCCACGAACTGGCGGAGCGGCTGCTGGCCACCGGAATCGACGGCGCGCATATCGCCCGCACCTTGATGGACATGCACCCGTTCGGGTGGCTGCCCATGCTGGCGCGGGTGCTCGGGACGGCGCAGCTCGTCCCGGAGGTGCGCGGCGGCGTCGGATTGGTGTACGCGTTCGTGCGCCGCGACGACATCGACGACGTGCGTTCGGAGGAAGTCGAGAGCGTCATAGATATCGTGCGCACGACCGCCGAAGCGGGAATCGCCGCGGTGTTCAAGCAATCTCGTGTGGTGCCGGATCGGTGGACGGTATCGCTGCGCTCACGGGACAGCGGAGCGTGTGCGGGCGACGGGGTGGACGTCGCAGAGGTGGCCACGACACTGGGTGGTGGTGGGCATCGCTTCGCCGCCGGGTACACCGCACACGGCGCTCCAGAGGACCTGATCGGCGCGCTACTGACCGCGCTCGGATGATCGTGTTCGATCCTCGGCGAATGTCGGGTCGGCTCTCACCGAAACTTCCCGGCCCGAGCGGTTTCGAGTGATGAGGCCGAATTCGTCGCCAGGACGGGTCCGCGGATCGACCGGACCGGTGTGTCGATGCGGCGCACTCCTGGCGTGTGCGGGGCGCCCCCCGTTCGTGCCCGGTGCCCTGCGGGCGCTTGCCTGTCGAGTGGCGCGGGCAGTCGAGCCGGTTCGCCCGCCTCGCCGTCCGAACCTGGTTCGGCGTCGTGCCACACGTCCGGAATCACCGGTGATGCGATCCGCTCCGCGGCCGGAGCCGGACGCCGCCGAGTTCGTCGGTGGGCCGTGCCAAGGTGGGAGCCGGATCGCAACGACGGTGGTCTCGAAGGACGACATGCGGGGGAGGTGTTCGTGAGCGCGCAAGGTTCCAGTGGGGCGGATATCGGTGACTCGGTCCTGCGCGTGAGCGAACCGGAAACCGTCGACCGGGCCGCCGCTGCCGGGCCCAAACGCATTCTCGGCCTCGCGTTGCCAACCCTCGGTGTGCTGGTCGCCGAACCGATCTACCTGTTGTTCGACCTGGCCGTGGTCGGCAGGCTGGGCGCGCTCGCGCTGGCCGGGCTCGCCGTGGGCGGGTTGATCCTGGCGCAGACGAGTTCGCAGCTGACCTTCCTGTCCTACGGCACCACCGCGCGCTCGGCGCGCCGTCACGGCGCGGGCGACCATCCAGGAGCCGTCGCCGAGGGCGTGCAGGCCACGTGGATCGCGGTGGCCGTCGGCGTCACGATCCTGCTGCTGGTCCAGGCGTTCGCCGTGCCGGTGACCAGCGCCATCGCGGGCGGTGCGGACATCGCGGCGCAGGCGCTGGACTGGGTGCGGATCGCGCTGTTCGGCGTGCCGCTGATCCTGATCTCCATGGCGGGGAACGGGTGGCTGCGTGGCGTACAGGAGACGCGCAGGCCTTTGGTCTACGTCGTCGCCGGACTCGGGGTGTCGGCGGTGCTCTGCCCGGCGCTGGTGCACGGACTGTTCGGCGCACCGCACCTGGGTCTGCCGGGCTCGGCCGTGGCGAACGTGGCGGGTCAGATCGTCACCGCGGTCCTGTTCCTGAACGCGCTGATCCGCGAGGAGGTCTCCCTCGCCCCGCACTGGTCGGTGATGCGTGCCCAGCTCGTCCTCGGACGCGACCTGATCGTCCGCAGTTTCGCCTTCCAGGCGTGCTTCGTCTCGGCGGCGGCCGTCGCCGCGCGTTTCGGCGCCGCGTCGGTGGCGGCCCACCAGTTGGTGCTGCAACTGTGGAACTTCCTGGCGCTCGCCCTGGACGCGCTGGCCATCGCCGCGCAGACGCTCACGGGCGCGGCTCTGGGCGCGGGTGATGCCACCGGCGCCCGAGGGATCGCCCGGCGCGTGACCCGCTGGTCGGAGATTTTCAGCCTCGGGCTCGCCGCCTGCTTCGCGGCGGGGGCGGTGGCGATCCCCGCGCTGTTCACCGATGACCCGGACGTGCTGGAGCGCGCGCACGTGGTGTGGTGGTTCTTCGTCGCGCTCATTCCGGTGGCGGGCATCGTCTTCGCGCTCGACGGCGTCCTGCTCGGAGCCGGTGACGCGGCCTACCTGCGCACCACCACGCTCGGAGCGGCCCTGCTGGGCTTCCTGCCCGCTATCTGGTTGTCGCTGGCCTTCGACTGGGGCGTCGCCGGAATCTGGTCCGGCCTCGCCGCGTTCATGCTGTTGCGGCTGATCGCCGTCGCGGGGCGGGCGCTGTCGGGCCGGTGGGCCCTGGTCGGCGCCGAAGTGCCGAGGTGAGCGACACCCGGCTCGGCCGGTGCGCCCGAATCCGAAACGATGTGCCAAGGTAGGTGTGGTGATACCCAAGTTGATGGCGGTGAGCGACATTCATGTCGGGCACCAGGGGAATCGGCCGGTCGTCGAGCAGATCAAGGCGGACTCGCCGGAGGACTGGCTCATCGTGGCCGGCGACGTGGGGGAGAAGACCGACGACATCCGGTGGGCGCTGGAGCTGCTGCGCCGCCGGTTCGCCAAGGTGATCTGGGTGCCGGGTAATCACGAGCTGTGGACGACGGCGAAGGACCCGGTGCAGATGGTCGGGGTGGCACGCTACGACTACTTGGTGTCGATCTGCCGCGACCTGGATGTGCTGACGCCGGAGGATCCGTTTCCGGTGTGGCAGGGCGCGGGCGCGGAAGAGCACGGCGGAGCGGTCACGCTGGTTCCGATGTTCCTGTTGTACGACTACTCGTTCCTGCCGGAAGGAGCCACCACCAAAGCGGAGGGTCTGGCGATCGCGCGTGAGCGCAACGTGGTGGCCACCGACGAATTCCTGCTCTCACCGGATCCGTACCTGACCAGGGACGCGTGGTGCCACGCCCGGGTGCAGGTGACCAAGCGCAAGCTCGACGCGCTCGCCCCGGGCACCCCGGTCGTCCTGATCAACCATTTCCCGCTGGTGCGGCAGCCGACCGACGTGCTGTTCTACCCGGAGTTCGCGCTGTGGTGCGGCACCGAACTCACCGCGGACTGGCACACCCGCTACAACGTGGTCTGCTCGGTCTACGGTCACCTGCACATCCCGCGGACCTCGCACTACGACGGCGTCCGATTCGAGGAGGTCTCGCTCGGCTACCCGCGCGAGTGGCAGCGCCGCGGCCTGCCCGAGCGATTGCTGCGCCAGATCCTGCCGACCCCGCAGTATCCGCCGGGCACGCTGAACAAGTGGGGCGGACACTTCCAGGTGACTCCCGAGATGGAAGCCGCCGCCGCGGAGATGCGCAGCAAAGCGCAGCAGCGGCGCGGGCTGGCGTAGTCCCACGCATATGGCGCTGCGATCCCACCCGGTGCGGCTCGACTACGCTCGTCGGTGATGATCGAGAACATTCTGCCCGCGGGTGTGGCCTCGGCCGAGTTGCTGGCGTACCCGGAGGATCTGCGGCCGTATCCGGCGGAGGAGCATCTCATCGCCAAGTCGGTGGAGAAGCGGCGCCGTGACTTCATCGGCGCGCGGCATTGCGCCCGCCTGGCGCTGACGCAACTCGGCGAGCAGCCGGTCGCGATCGGCAAGGGCGAGCGCGGCGCTCCGGTGTGGCCGCGCGGAATCGTCGGCAGCCTGACCCACTGCGACGGCTACCAGGCCGCCGCGCTCGGTCACAAACTGCGGTTCCGTTCCATCGGCATCGACGCCGAGCCGCACGCCACCCTGCCGGACGGCGTACTGGACTCGGTCAGCCTGCCGCCGGAGCGGGAATGGCTGAAGACCACCGAGTCCGAATTGCACCTGGACCGGTTGCTGTTCTGCGCCAAAGAGGCCACCTATAAAGCGTGGTTCCCGCTGACGCTGCGCTGGCTCGGCTTCGAGGACGCGCACATCACCTTCGAGATCGAGGACAGCTCCGCCGCTTTCGGGCGCGGCAGCTTCCATACCGAACTGCTGGTGCCGGGGCAGACCACCGACGGCGGCACGCCGCTGATCGCGTTCGACGGCCGTTGGCTGATCACCGACGGGTACATCCTGACCGCGATCGCGCACGTCTGATGGACGGACTCGGCGGGCTGCTCGTCATCGACAAGGCCGGTGGCTGGACCAGTCACGACGTCGTCGCGAAATGCCGGAAGCTGCTGCGCACCAAGAAGATCGGCCACGCGGGCACGCTCGATCCGATGGCGACCGGTGTGCTGGTGCTCGGCGTGGAACGCGCGACCAAACTGCTCGGCCTGCTCACCCTGACCACCAAGGCGTACACCGCGACCATCCGGCTGGGGCAGGCGACCAGCACCGACGACGCCGAAGGCGAGGTGCTGGCCCCGACACCGGCCGGTCATCTCACCGACGCCGACATCGCCACGCGCACAGCCGAACTGACCGGGAACATCGAGCAGGTGCCCGCCACCGTCAGCGCGATCAAGGTGAACGGCGAACGTGCCTATGCCCGCCACCGTGCGGGGGAGGACGTGCAGTTGGCCGCCCGCCCGGTCACGGTGTCGCGGTTCGACGTGCTCGCGCGGCGCGATGTCGGCGATTTCGTCGACCTGGACGTGGTGGTCGAATGTTCCTCGGGCACCTACGTGCGCGCGCTGGCCAGAGACCTGGGCGCCGCGCTCGGCATCGGCGGCCACTTGACCGCGTTGCGCCGCACCAGCGTCGGGCCGTTCACGCTCGAGCATGCACGCACCTTGGACGATCTGGTCGCCGCCGCGGAGTCCGGCGTGCCGCCACTGAGCCTCGATATCGACGCCGCGGTTCGAACGGCGTTTCCGCGTCGCGAAATCGATGACAAGCAGGCCGACGACCTGCGCAACGGACGTTGGCTCGCTCCGGCCGGAATGGCCGGTGTCTACGCCGCCATCGATCCGGAAGGCCGCGCTATCGCCCTGCTCCGGGAATCCGGTAATCGCGCGTCCTCGGTGATGGTCGTCCGCCCCGCCAATCTCTGATCCCGGGCGACGATGGTTGACCACCTCGCGGTCAGGAGTTGAACGTCGATGATGCGAACCGTTGCGGCGATGGCCGCGGTCCTGGTCGGTGGCGCGGCGCTGGTCGGCGGCGCCGCCGGGGTGGGAAAGTCGCCTGCGGCGGCCGTGGCCGGATAGCGGCGGCGAAGGTGATTCCGCGTGCTGCTGGACTTCTTGTCGCGGTGAGTCGGCGCTCAGGAGCCGATCTGGTGCCGGAGGCGTTGCACGGCGTCGTCCATGTGCTCGACGAGCAGAGCGCGGGCGCGTGCGGGGTCGCCCGCGCCGATCGCCTCGCGCAGGCCGATGTGTTCGCGAGACTGTTCCCGCAGGTCCGGATAGGTCGTCTGCAAGGCGCCCAAGCACATGCGCGTCTCGATCAGCAAGGTGCGGGCCGCGCGTACCAGCCGCGGACTGGCCGCACTCTCCACCAGCGCCTCGTGGAAGGCCTGGTCGGCCTCCGACACGCCCACCGCGTCGCCGCGTTCGGCGCACGCGATCATCTCCTCGACGCTGGGACCGAGCGCCTGGTAGGCGATCGGGCGGCGGCCGTCCAGGATCAGCTCCAGTGCGCCGCCCTCCAGTGCCGTCCTCGCCCGGTAGATGTCGACGACGTCGTCGAGGCTCAGTTCGATGACGAAGATGCCGCGGTGGCGGATGCTGCGCAGCAGACCCTCGGACACCAAGCGCTGCATCGCCTCGCGCACCGGCCCGCGCGAGACCGCGAACCTCGCCGCGAGGTCGGCCTCGCCGAGCTGCGACCCGGGCGCGAGACTGCCGCGCATGATCGCCTCGCGGAGCCGATCGGCGATCATCTCCGCGGTCGACTGCCGGTTCACCGGCTCGAAATCAACGACGGACATCGATCTGCCTTTCCGCGAACAGGGTCCCGAATCCGGGAACGACCGGCTCGGCGCCGGCCAGCCGCAGCCCTGCCCAGATCGTGACCTGATTGGCCGTCAGCACCGGTTTGCCCAGCGTAGCCTCCAGGTCCGGCAGCACCGCCACGGTGTGCATCGCGGTGTCGGGGATGAGCAGCGCCTCCGCGTCGGGATGGTCGTTGTCCGTGGCCAGCCGCAGTACCTGCGCCGGGGTGAGGGTGCCGACCTCGGCGGCGGTGTCGATCCCCGCGCTGGACATCGAGACGACGTCGATGCGCGCGTCGGCGAGGAACTCTACGAACAGCCGGGCGACCTCGTCGGGATAGCTGGCGGCGACCGCGACGGTGCGCAGTCCCAGCGTGTGCACGGCGTCGGCGAACGCGATGCTGGTGCTGGTCGCCGGGACGCCCGCGACCTCGGCCAGCGCGCGCACTTGATCGCGCGCGCCCTCGGGCCCGTAGACGAAACTGCCCGACGTGCAGGCCCAGACGATCGCGTCGGGGCGGTGCCGGGCGAGCAGCGAGGCGCCGAGGCGCAATTTCTCCGGGCTGCCCAGTTCGAGCAGTTCGGGGACGGCGTGCAGATCGGTGCCGTAGATGTGGGCCACCGGAAGGTGCGCGCCGAGCGCCGCCGCCGCGAGCGGGTAGTCGTCCTCGGCCGCGTGGTCGGGGTAGATGAAACCGACGGTGGGTGCGCGCATGTGATGTTCTTCCTTCAGAAAACGTTGAGCAGCCACTTGCCCGGGCCCATCATCGGGAGCTTCATCCGGCCGAGACATGCCCACATGGTGAGTTGGTTGGCGGTGAGCACCGGCTTGCCGAGGGCTTTCTCCAGCGGCTCGATCACGTCGTAGGTGGGCAGGTTGGTACAGCTGACGAAGACGGCCTGGGCCTCGGGGTCATCGGCGCCGACGATGCGTTCGGCGATCGTGCGATAGCTGACCTTCCAGATGCCGCCGCCGAGTCCGAGGTGATCGGAGCGCACCACCGTGCACCCGGCTTCGGCGAGGAACTCGTGCAGCCGGTGGGTGAGGATCTCGTCGTACGGGGTCAGTACCGAGATCCGGGTGAGGTCCAGATGGCGGATCGCTTCGAGCAACGCGCCCGAGGTGGTGACCGCGTCCAGCGCCCCGGCACGGCAGATGGTGTCGCGCAACGACTTCTCGTAGGCGAGGCCTTTGATGAAACTGCCCGAGGTGCACAGATAGGCCACGACTTCGGGTTCCACGTGCAGGACGTTGCGGGTGGCCGCGGTGAGATGCGCCGCGTCGGAGACCAATTCGGCCATCTCCAGCGACACCGGAACCGGTTCGTAGGGGGTACGGGCCAGGTGCAGACTCACCTCCAGAGGCGCCCAGCGCCAGAGCTCTCGTTCGAGGGCGAGGTCGAACGGTGCGATGATCCCGATACCCCGTTGTGCAACGGGCCCCTCGAGGTCGGGAAAGCTCAAATCCACTACGGCCCCTCTCGCGCTCAGCCGGGACGACCTCCGAACACGATCGGATTGTTGACAATCATACGATGTGATCTTAGTGTGTCAATGTGGAACAGGGCCCGATTGTCGTCGTCCTGCACAGTGAAAGTGTGCCCGACGACGAACGAATGGACCGAGTAGCAGGCCGCGCCACCATCCGGTACACCGAGGCACCCGGGTTGGCGAGCGCCCTGCGCGGAGCGGAGGTCTTGTTCGTCTACGACTTTCGCACCCGGGCGCTGCCCGGCGCCTGGCATGCCGCCGACCGGCTGCGCTGGGTGCACATGGGATCCACCGGCGTCGATCCGGCGATGTTTCCCGAACTGCGGGCCAGTGACGTGGTCGTGACCAACACCAGAGGCGTCTTCGACGCCGCGATCGCCGAGTACGTGCTCGGGCAGATTCTCGGTTTCGCCAAGGACCTGTCCGGTTCGTTGCTGCTGCAACAACGGCACGAGTGGCGGCATCGGGAATCCGAACGGGTCGCGGGATCGACGGCGCTGATCGTGGGCACCGGCTCGATCGGGCGTCATATCGCCCGATTGCTGCGCGCGGTCGGCATGACCGTGCGCGCCGTCGGCAGGCGGGAGCGCGCGGCGGACCCGGATTTCGGCGAGGTCACCACCGATCTGCACGCCGAATTGGCCCGCGCCGATTACGTCGTCGCGATCGCTCCGCTCACCGAGCAGACCAGGAACATGTTCGACGCCGCCGCCTTCGCCGCGATGAAGCCGCACGCCAGGTTTGTCAACGTCGGCCGCGGGGAACTCGTTGTGACCGACGATCTCGTCGCCGCGCTGCGCACCGGATCGATCGCCGCGGCGGCGCTCGATGTGGTGGATCCCGAGCCGCTCCCCGCCGATCATCCTCTGTGGGAACTGCCGAACGTCCGGATCACCCCGCACAACTCCGGTGACTTCATCGGATGGCGCAGCGAGATCGTCGACGCGTTCACCGAGAACTTCGACAACTGGATCGCCGGACGTCCGCTGGACAACGTGGTCGACAAAAGGCTGGGGTACGTGCCCGGCTGAAGGAGCCCCATCCATGAGCTACCCCGACAAGAACCAACCCACCGACCCGACCGCCATGACCGCGGTCGAGCTGGTCTCGGCCTACGCGGCGGGCGCGCTGTCGCCCGTCGAGGCGACCGAGGCGATCCTGCGCGCGATCGCCGATCGCGACGGCGCGCTCAACGCCTTCTGTCTGGTCGATCCCGATCGCGCCCTGGTGCAGGCGAAGGACTCCGAGGCGCGCTGGCAGTCCGGTCATGCCAGAGGGCTGCTCGACGGCGTGCCGATCTCGATCAAGGACGTCTTCCTGACCGAGGGCTGGCCCACCCGGCGCGGCTCCACGTCCATCGACCCGGCGGGACCATGGCTGGTGGACAGTCCGGTGGCCGCGCGGCTGCGCGAGGACGGCATGGTCTTCCTCGGCAAGACCACCACCCCGGAGATCGCGTGGAAGGCGGTCACCGACAGTCCGCTGGCGGGTGTCACGCGGAATCCGGCCGCCCCGTCCACCACCGCGGGCGGCTCCTCCGGCGGCAGCGCCGCGGCCGTCGCCGCGGGCATGGGCCCGGTGTCGGTGGGCACGGACGGCGGTGGCAGCGTGCGCATTCCGGCCGCCTTCTGCGGCATCGTCGGGTTCAAGCCCACCTACGGCCGGATTCCGCTGTTCCCGGCCAGCCCGTTCGGTCCGCTGGCGCATGCGGGACCGATGACGCGCACCGTCGAGGACGCGGCGCTGCTGATGGACATCCTGTCGCTGCCGGATCCGCGCGATCCCACCGCGCTGGCTCCCACGCTCACCGCCTTCCGCGCCGAAATGCAGCGCGACGTGCGGGGATTGCGCGTGGCGTACTCACCTGCGCTCGGCTACGCCACGGTCGACCCCGAGGTCGCCGCGATCGTGGAAGCGGCGGTGACCCGGCTGGCCGACGCCGAACTCCGGGTGAGCGCCGCCGATCCCGGATTCGCCGATCCGCGCGAGGCGTTCGAGCTGCTGTGGGCGGCCGGCGCGGCCACCATGCTGTCCGGGTACCCGGAAGGTACGCGCGAACGGGTGGATCCGGGTCTGCGCGCGGTCTGGGAGCGCGGTGAAACCATCACCGCCGTCGAGTATCTCGACGCGCGCAACGTCGCGGCCCAGATCGGTATCACCATGGGCGCCTTCCACAACGACTACGACATCCTGATCACTCCGACGGTGCCGATTCCCGCGTTCGAAGCGGGACACGACGTGCCACCGGGCAGCGGCCTGCGCGGCTGGCCCGAATGGACGCCGTTCACTTACCCGTTCAATATGACCCAGCAACCCGCGATCAGTATCCCGGCGGGCGCGACTCGCGCGGGTCTACCGGTCGGGTTGCAGATCATCGGCCCGCGCCACTCCGACGATCTGATCCTCGCGGTAGCCCGCTACGCCGAGTTCGTGCTGGCTTCCTGAAAGCGAATGGCCCCGCGGAAGACCGCGGGGCCATTCGTCACCGTCGCTCAGGCGCGGGCGAAGGCGAGCGTCTCGCCCTGCACCCCGTGCAACCACAGCGTGTTGCAGGCCGCGGCCATCTCGGCGAGCCCCTCCTCGATGGTGGCGAACACATTGCCCGGCACCCACCCCAGGTCGCCGTTGATCAGCAGATTGTTGCGGCCGTAGAACAGCGCGAGATCGGTCGCCCCGCGCTCGTGCTCGGCCGCGGAACCGGGCTCGTAGCCGTAGGCCGGATTGCCGATCTCCCACGGCTCGAAATCGAACAGGCACACATCGCCGGGGATGGGCGTGACCGTCGGATTCTCCCGATGCGGGGCCGCGCCGATGCGCGGGAGCAGGGTGTACACCTCGTTGCGGGCGTACTTGGCGTGGAAGGCGTCGCCTTCCAGCGGCAGCGCGTTCCACACTGCCGCGCAGGTCTGCGGCGCTTCCTCGTCCAGCAAACGGGCGCGGCAGGTCACCGCGGCTTTGGTGAGCGTGATGGTGATGTAGCGGGCCATGCGGTCCTGCTTCCTGATCGGGCCCGCCGGGCGGGCACTGCGGACGGGTGGGGTGCGCGCTACAACTCGGCGAGCACCTCGGACCAGATCGCCAGAGCGTCCTCGATCTGAGTATCGGTCACGATCAGCGGCGGAATCATCCGCACCACGTTCATGTGCGCGCCGCAGGTCAACAGCAGCAGTCCCTTGTCCACCGCCGCGCGCTGGGCGGCCGCGGCGGTGGCCGTATCGGGCTCGCCGGTGGCCGTGGTGAACTCGGCGCCCACGAGCAGTCCGAGGCCGCGGACGTCGCCGATCGCCTTGGTGGCGCTCTCGCGCATACCGCGCAGCAGTTGCGCCCCTCGGGTGGCCGCGTTGTCCACCAGCCCTTCGGATTCGATCACGTCGAGCGTGGCGATCGCCGCCGCGCACGCCACCGCGTTGCCACCGTAGGTGCCGCCCTGCGAACCCGGCCACGCCCGCGCCATCAGTTCGCGCGGCGCCGCGATGCCGGACAGGGGAAAGCCGCTGGCCAGGCCCTTCGCGATGGTGATCACGTCGGGCCGGACGCCGAAGTGCTGATGCCCGAAGAACTTCCCGGTGCGGCCGAAACCGGTCTGGATCTCGTCGAAGACCAGCAGGATGCCGTGCCGGTCGGCGCGTTCGCGCAGCCCCTGGAAGAACTCGGTGTTGCCGGGGACGTAACCGCCCTCACCGAGCACCGGCTCCACGATGAACGCGGCGGTCTCGGCGGGCGAGGTGAGCGTGGCGAACAGGTAGTCGAGTTCGCGCAGCGCGAAGGCGGTGGCCTCCCGCTCGCTCCAGCCATAGCGGTAGGCGGTGGGGAAGGGCGCGACGTGCACGCCCGGCATGAGCGGGCTGAACCCGGCCGAGAAACGGGTGCCCGAGGTGGTCATGGTCGCGGCGGCCACGGTGCGGCCGTGGAAACCGCCGTGGAAGACGACGACGTTCGGCCGCCCGGTGGCCTGGCGCACCAGTCGCAGTGCGGCCTCGACCGCTTCACTGCCGGAGTTCGCGAAGAACAGCGTGTCCAGTCCTTCCGGAAGGACCGCGCCGAGCCGTTCGGTCAGCTCCAGCAGCGGCCGATGCAGCACGGTCGTGTACTGGCCGTGGATCAGCGAGGCCACCTGTGCCTGCGCGGCGGCGACCACCTTCGGGTGGCAGTGGCCGGTGCTGGTCACACCGATGCCGGCGGTGAAGTCCAGGTAGCGGCGTCCGTCGGTGCCGTAGAGATAGCACCCCGCGCCGTGGTCGACGGTCACCGGAGTGGCCTGTTTCAGGATGGGCGAGAGCTCGGTCATGGTGATTCGCCTCCGGATGCGGGCGGGATGGAGGGTCATTGTCTATTGTCGGATTGTCGACAATATGCATAACATGGCCGCACGGGTCGCAGCAATGGCCGGACGCTGCGCGCTGCCGAAAGGAGCCACCGACCATGCTCACCGAAAGCGCGCTGAGCGCGCCCGAACGCGCCGCGATCGACACGGTCCCGCGCGGCTTGTTCATCCAGGGGCAGTGGCGTGCGACGACCCGCACGCTGCCGGTCTTCGATCCGTCGACGGGTGAGCTGCTGTGCGAAGTAGCCGACGCGACCCCGGACGACGGTCGCGCGGCGCTGGACGCGGCGTGCGCGGCGCAGGCCGACTGGGCGGCCACCGCGCCGCGCGAGCGCAGCGATCTGCTGATGCGTGTGCATCGCGCGTTGCTGGCCGACACCGACCGGCTCGGGCTGATCGCGACCCTCGAAATGGGCAAGCCGCTGGCCGAGGCGCGCGGTGAGATCGGCTACGCCGCCGAGTTCTTCCGCTGGTTCGCCGAGGAAGCCGTCCGCCTGGACGGCGGGTACATGCCCGCGCCGACCGGCGGCTCGCGTTTTCTGGTGGCTCGGCAGCCGGTCGGTCCGAGCCTGCTCATCACGCCATGGAACTTTCCCGTCGCCATGGGCGCGCGCAAGATCGCGCCCGCGCTCGCCGCGGGCTGCACCTGCGTCGTGAAACCCGCGGAGCAGACGCCGCTTTCGATGCTGGCGCTGGCTCAGGTGCTGGCGGACGCCGGGTTGCCCGCCGGGGTGGTCAACGTCGTCACGACGGCGGATCCCGCCGCGGTGATGACTCCGCTGATCCTCGACGACCGCTCGCGCAAGCTGTCGTTCACGGGTTCGACGGCGGTCGGCAAGCAGTTGCTCGCGCAGTGCGCGCAGACGGTGATGCGCACCTCGATGGAACTGGGCGGCAACGCGCCGCTGCTGGTTTTCGACGACGCGGATCTCGACGAGGCGGTCGAGGGCGCGGTGGCGGCGAAGATGCGCAACATCGGCCAGGCGTGCACCGCCGCCAATCGGATTCTGGTGCAGCGCGGCGTCGCCGAGGTCTTCGCACGCAGGCTCGCCGAGCGGCTGGCGGCCCTGCCGATGGGCCGGGGCACCGAGCCGGACGTTGTGGTCGGCCCGCTGATCGATACCGAGGCCGTCGCCAAGGTGCAGCGCTTGGTCGACGACGCCCGCGCCCGTGGGGCCGGGGTGCTCACCGGAGGGGCGGCCTGGGACGGACCGGGCACTTTCTATCCTGCGACCGTCCTGGTCGACGTCCCCGACGACGCCGAGTTGTGCCACACCGAGATCTTCGGACCGGTCGCCGCGATCGGCGTCTTCGACACCGAGGACGAAGCCGTGCGCCGGGCCAACGACACTCCCTACGGGCTGGTGAGTTACGTGTTCACCGAGAATCTCCGGCGCGGACTGCGGGTGTGCGAGGCGCTGGAAACCGGGATGGTCGGCCTCAACCAGGGCGTGGTGTCGAATCCGGCCGCGCCCTTCGGCGGCGTCAAGGAATCCGGGCTCGGACGCGAGGGCGGGTTGACCGGGATCGACGAATTCCTGGAGACCAAGTACATCGGAGTGCGACTGTGAAGGAGTGCCAGTGAGCGAGTACCGCATCGCCACCATCCCGGGTGACGGGATCGGAGTCGACGTGACCGCGGCGGCGGTACGTGTGCTCGACGCCGTGCTGCCCGGTCTGGCATGGACCGAATTCGATTGGTCGTGCGAGAACTACCTGCGCACGGGCGCCATGATGCCGCTGGACGGCGCGCACCGGCTCGCGGGCTTCGACGCGATCCTGCTCGGCGCCGTCGGCTTTCCCGGTGTGCCCGACCATGTTTCGCTGTGGGGCCTGCTGATCCCGCTGCGCCGCGCCTTCGGCCAGTACGTCAACCTGCGCCCGGTGCGCCTGCTGCCCGGCACGGAATCGGCACTGCGCGGCCGGACCGCCGACGATCTGGACATCCTCATCGTGCGGGAGAACTCCGAGGGCGAGTACTCGCGGATCGGCGGCATCCACAACGAGGGCCGCCCCGACGAATTCGTGCTCCAGGAGTCGGTGTTCACCCGCGCCGGATGCGAGCGGATCATCCGCTACGCCTTCGAGCGGGCCGCCGAGCGATCCGGCCGATTGTGCTCGGCGACCAAGTCGAACGGGCTCATCCATTCGATGCCCTACTGGGACAGTGTGTTCGAACGCGTCGCGACCGAGTATCCCCAGGTGCTAACGCGGCAGATGCACGTCGACGCGCTGGCCGCCGAAATCGTGCTGCACCCGGACCGGCTGGACGTGATCGTAGGCTCCAACCTGTTCGGCGACATCCTCTCCGACCTCGCCGCCGCGGTGACCGGCGGGCTCGGCTTGGCGCCGTCGGGCAATGTCAACCCCGACCGCACCGGCCCCTCGATGTTCGAGGCGGTGCACGGCAGCGCGCCCGACATCGCCGGTCAGGGCATCGCGAACCCCGTCGCGCAGGTCCTCGCGGGCGCGATGCTGCTGGATCATCTCGGCGAGTCCGCCGCGGCGGCCGCGGTGGACCGAGCGGTGTGCGACGTGCTCGCCGCGGGGGAGGTCCGCACCCCGGACCTCGGTGGCACCTCGACCACCGACGAACTGGGCGACGCCATCGCCACTCGCGCGGCCGAGTTGGTGCGTCCCGCCCTCAGGGCCGACCTGGGCTGAGTCCGCGGCCGGAACCGCCTCGGAAACCGGGGTTGTTCGGAAGCGGTCTGGGCGGCATCGTTTGGCCGGTTTCCGGGCATCGGGCTTCGCGGTGGTCATCCATCGCCGGGCTCGAGTCGTATGCGCCCGCGCGTGGCCGGCGGAGGGGCTGCGTGACCCCGGTCCTGCGCCATGCCGTTACCCGGTGCGGCACCGATGGCACGCCCGGCGGCGTCCGAGCCCGACGCTGCCCGCCGCCCCCGCTATCGCCGGTTCGACGGGGTGGGCCTGATCTGTGGAGCCCCGGTCAGGCGGTGAGCCAGATGGCCTCGGCGGCGGGGCGCCCGAGGTCGGTCGGTGACTCGGTGGCCCCTATGCGGATGGCGATGGTGCCTGCGAAGTCGCGGCGTTCGACGACGGCGATGGCGGTGTCCAGGGCGATGCCGACGGAGTCGAAGTAGCGCAGCATGTCGGGATCGGCGTCGGAGATACGCGCGACCCGGCCGGATTCACCGGCATGGAAGTCGCTGAGCTGGCGCGCGGGCGGGGTGGGCACCGCGCCGTCCACCGACGGGATCGGGTCGCCGTGCGGATCGCGATCGGGGTATCCGAGTTTGGCGTCGATCCGGGCCATCAGCAGCTCGGAGACCGCGTGCTCGAGCACCTCGGCTTCGTCGTGCACCTCGTCCCAGCCGTAGCCGAGCTCGTTCACCAGGAAGGTCTCGATGAGCCGATGCCTGCGCACCATCGCGACGGCGGCTCGGCGGCCCTCCGGGGTGAGGGCGATCGCGCCGTAGCGCGCGTGCTCGACCAACCCCTGGTCGGCGAGCTTGCGGACGGCTTCGGACACGGTCGAGGCCGATACGCCGATCCGTTCGGCGAGCAACTTGGTGGTCACCTTCTCCTGCGACCATTCCTGCGCGGTCCAGATGACCTTCAGGTAGTCCTGGGCGACCGACGAGAGCACAGGCGCGATCGTCGCGGTACCGCCGTGCGCATCGCCCGGCGCCGGGGCGTCGGCCAACTCGCGTCGAGTGGCGATATCTCGTTTACCTGGCACATACCCGAGCTTAGGCACTGGCGAGCCGATACACACATCCTCGACCTGCCGTCGGGCCGATCGACAGCGAATCGCTATTCGCCGTTCACCCACCCGGAAGAGGGCGGATCGGCGCCGTGCCGGGAGGGTCATACCGTTCTCGAGAGATCCAGTGCGTTCCGATGATCGGTCACGCCGTCGAATCGGCGACCGGCCAACCGGGCGGTTGCCGGCGCGCCGACCGGCTCGCCGGACAACTCGTAGAACGTCGCCGTGGCGCGTCCGGTGAACTCGTCGCCGGTCACGTCGAGTTCGAAGGCGACGATCCCTTTGCGGACCACGGCGGGGTCGGTGCGATCGACGGTGAACTCCAAGAAGGCGCCGGTGACCCGGTTGCCCGCGCCGTGCCAGGTGCCCATGCCGTTGCTGTCGCTCGTGGCGCGATTGCCGTGGTCGGGATTCGATTGCAGCATCGTGCCGCCAGGGTGGAACTGCATCACGTGGTAGCCGAACGGAGCGCCGTCGGCGCGAACCTCCCAGGTGCCGAGCACCGGATGCCGCTCGCTCATGCCGTGCCCCTTTCGGCATGAGCGGGGCCCTGCGTGGTCACGCTGCGCTGCCGCCTCCGGGCCTGACCACTCATGCCGTGTCCCCGCAGACGGCCGCAAGCGCGGCGATGCCGCGATCGATGTCGTCGCGCGGCACGTTCGCGAAACTCAGCCGCATGGTGTTGCGGTGCTCGGTGACGTCGTCGGCGTAGAAGGCGCTGCCGGGCAGGAACGCGACTCCGTGCCGCAGTGCCCGCGCCAGCAGCGCATCGGCATCGAAACCCGGCGGTCCCTCGACCCACAGGAACATCCCGCCCTCCGGCTCGACCCACCGGAACCCGGCCGGGAAATGCCGCTCGAGCGCGACCGTCAACGCGCCCAACTTGGCCGAATAGGCGTCGACGACATGAGCGAGGTGCGCGGCCCCGTCCGGACTGCCCAGAAATTCGGCCGCAATCGCCTGGCAGTACGTCGAGGTCTGCATGTCGATGCCCTGCTTCAACGCGAGCACGGTCCGCAGTAGATCCGGGGGCATAACGGTGATCCCGACGCGGATCGCAGGAGCGAGAGTTTTCGACAGGGACGTGATGTACACCGAGTTGTCCGGCGCGAAAGACGACAACGCGGGCGGTGCCACACCGCGATAGCGCAGGTCGGTGTAGACGTCGTCTTCGATGACCAGCGTGCCGTGGCGGACGACGATCTCGGCGATTCGTCCGCGCCGATCGGCGGGCATCGTCCGGCCGGTCGGATTCTGGAAAGTCGGCAGTAGGTAGACGAACGCCACGTCGTATCGAGCCAGGGCTTCTTCGAGCGCTTCCGGAACGATGCCGAATTCGTCGGACGGCACCGCCACGACGGTCGCTCCGTGGCTGCGGAATTCCTTGACCGCCGGGCCGTAAGTGGGGGTTTCGACCAGAACCACGTCCTGCGGGTCGAGCAGCGCCAAACACACGTTGTGCAATGCGCCGGAGCCGCCGGTCGAGATATGCAGGCGATCGAGCGTGCACTGAATACCGCGGCCGTGCAGTAGGTTTCGGGCTTCGTCCAACAGCGGACCGAATCCCTGGGTCATGCCGTATTGGAGGACGGCGCTGCCGTATCTGCCGATGACCGTTTGCGCCAGCGTCGCCACGAGCTCGCTCGGCAGCAGGGCGGGGTCGGGCGCCCCGACGGCGAATGACACCACGTCGGGGCGGCCTGCCAGTGCCGCGAAGATATCGTCGATGGGACCGCTGGTCACCTCGGCCGCGCCGCGGCTGCGTTTGCCGACGGCCATGTCAGGCGCCGGCCTGCCCACGCCGCCGCAGGCGGGCAACGGCTTCGGGCACGTGGGCGTCGTATTCCGGCGTCAGCACCACGTCGTCGTTGAACAGGGGATCGGTCCGCATTTCCACCGCGACCAGATCCTCGGCATAGTCGAGGTTCACCGCCACGTGCACGACGCCGTCGGGGATGTAGATGAACTCACCCGGACCGTGGAAATAGGGCGTCAGTTCCGGGCCGATCAAGGTGGCCGCTCGCCCGCGCAGGCAGACGACGACGATCTCGCTGTGCGCGTGATAATGCGCTTTCGACATCGCCCCCGGGGCCATGTTGACCATGCCCGCCGAAATGCCGGTGGCGCCACAGGTTTCCGTGGTGATGCAAGGAATGAGGCGTTGTCGTTGCCGTCCGATTGTTTCGGCCGAATCGGACGGTTTGATCACACGCACGTGCTTGACTGCGCTTTTCATGGCTACTCCGGGGCATTCCGTCACCGACGAATTGCACGCTAGACCATTCCCGCTGCTGGCGAGACGAGCTTCCCGGCCCGTGGAAACCCGGGGTATATCGGCGCTTTCGCGAATCCGGTTAGTTTCCGGTGCGCGAAGACTTCCGCGGCGATGTCGTCGACCCCGACGTAGCGGCCGCGCGGCGCACCGTCGTGCGACGGCCACGGCGACCTGCCGGTTATCCCGCCGCCGCGGTCACAGCACGCGTCGTGCCGTGGTCCGGATGATCCGACCGGTTCGCGGCGTATCCGGCCGCGCGGCGCACGACCTGCTCGCGCACGCGGCGCCCCGGCGCGGTTCGCGCTTCCGCGTCGGCTCACGGCAGCGCAACCGTTGTGTGAGATCAGCACGCCCGAATACTGTTCGCTACCTGATTTGCGTAGGCTGCGCACTGTGCAGAGATGGCGAAGTCTCGACGAGGTGCCCGCGGACTGGGGGCGCTGTGTCCTCACGATCGGTGTGTTCGACGGTGTGCACCGCGGCCACGCGCAGCTGATCAGCCGCGCCGTGAAGTCCGCCGCCGCGCGCGGCGTGCCCGCCGTGCTGATGACGTTCGATCCGCACCCGATGGAAGTGGTCCGCCCCGGCTCGCACCCCGCGCAATTGACCACCCTGACCCGCCGCGCCGAACTGGCCGAGGAGCTGGGTGTCGACGTGTTCTGCGTCATGCCCTTCACGCAGGAGTTCATGAAGCTGACTCCGGCGAGTTACGTCCACGACCTGCTGGTGGAGCGGCTGCACGTGGTGGAGGTGGTGGTCGGCGACAACTTCACCTTCGGCAAGAAGGCCGCGGGCACGGTCGAGACCATGCGCGAGCTCGGCAAGCGATTCGGCTTCGAGGTCGACGGCGTGACGCTGCTCGCCGAACACGCCGTGACCTTCTCCTCGACTTACATCCGCTCGTGCGTCGACGCGGGGGACATGGCGGCCGCCGCCGAGGCGCTCGGGCGTCCGCACCGGGTGGAGGGCGTCGTCGTACACGGTGACGGCCGCGGTAAGCAACTCGGCTTCCCGACCGCGAACGTCGCGCCGCCGATGCACGCCGCCATTCCCGCCGACGGCGTGTACGCCGGGTGGTTCACCGTGCTCGGCCCCGGCCCCACCATCGGCACCGTCACCCCGGGCGAGCGGGCCATGGCCGCCGTCTCGGTGGGCACCAACCCGACCTTCTCCGGACGCGCCCGTACGGTGGAGGCGTACGTGCTCGACGGCGAGGCCGATCTCTACGGTCAGCACGTCGCGGTGGACTTCGTCGAGCACATCCGGGGCCAGCGCAAATTCGACTCGGTGGACGAGCTCATCGAGTGCATGGGCCGCGACGTGGAGACCGCGCGCAAAATCCTCACCGCCGTCGACGCCCGCTGAGCGTCAGGACTTCATGAGCTCGAGCAGATCGCTGTAGCGGCGGGTCTCGTGCTCGATCAGCGCGGGCGAGCGTCGTTGCCCAGTTGGGACTCGGTCGGCCCGCGATTTCGGCGGGAAGATCGCGGTCCGGTAGGGTGGTCCCTCGGGTTTGCTGCGGTCCGCGGTGGCGCCCGCACCCGGGTAACCGGACATTCGAGCGCGGAACTGAGAAACAGGAGTGGATGCCCCATGGCACTGACCACCGAGCAGAAGTCGGCGATTCTCGCCGAGTACGGCCTGCACGAGAAGGACACCGGTTCCCCGGAGGCGCAGATCGCTCTGCTGTCCAAGCGCATCGCCGACATCACCGAGCACCTGAAGAAGCACAAGCACGACCACCACACCCGCCACGGCCTGATGGCGCTGATCGGTCGTCGCAAGCGGCTGTCGAAGTACCTGGCGGACAACGACATCAACCGCTACCGTTCGCTGATCGAGCGGCTCGGGCTCAGGCGCTGATTTCCAGCGCCTGCGGCGCTGGGTGTTCGCGGCCCCTTCATGGCTCGCCTCCGAGCGGCCACCGCTGGCGACTTCGTCGCGGACGCGGCGGCCGCTCG
>NZ_JBSGCA010000076.1:0-23131 GCF_053601535.1 Nocardia sp. NPDC004718 | reverse complement strand
GGGGCCAGATCAAACCGTCACAACCATGCCCGGCGCGTCGCAAGTGGGGCCAACTCAGACCGTCACACCGGGGCCAGATCAGGCTGCCACAGCCACTGCGCTGGGCGCTGGGCGCTGGGCGCCACGATGGACGCGATCCTGAAGCCAACCGGGAGGGCATGATGAAACGCCAGATCAGCTACCAGTGGCGGCTGCGCGAAGTGATGGCCACCCACGGCATGTTCGCCACCACCGACCTCGAACCTCATCTGCACGATCGGGACATCAACCTGTTCTCGGTCCAGGTCTGGCGCCTGGTCACGCAAACCCCGGAAAGGCTGTCCATGCCGGTGCTGGCGGCGCTCTGCGACATATTCGATTGCACCCAGCCGATTTGATCGCCACCAGTGCTGAGATCGTCGCGCCCCGCAAGACCGCAGCCGCCGGCGCGAACGTCGTCGACATGGCCGCAACGATCCGGCCCAAACGAGCCCGCATCCGCCCCGAAGGATGAGCCTGCCACCGACCCGGGAACAGCTCGAACGCTGGCAGAAACGCGACTGCGTTCGCTGCGGCCGACACGCCTATGTCGCCGCCTACTGGCCCGACGGCACAGTCTGCCGCACCTGCTGCGACCGCGCGCTGCGGATTCGCGGCGGCTGCCCAGACTGCAGCTAGGACCGCGTCCTGCCGGGGTTGACGCCCGACCGGACCCCGATCTGCACCGGATGCGCAGGCTTCCGGACCTCGGTCGCCTGCGTCCGCTGCGGCACCGAAGGAAAGCTGCACCGCGGCAGGCTTTGCAGCCAGTGCTCACTCGTCGACCGGCTCACCAGCCTGCTCGACGACGGAACCGAGCAGGTCCGGACCGAACTGACACCCCTGCTCGATGCCCTCACCACGATGGAGAACCCGGGACCTGGGCTGAACTGGCTCTACAACCCCTACGTCCCACGCTTCCTCCGCGGCCTCGTCAATGGATCGATACCGTTGATGCACAACGCCTTCGACGAGATCGAACCCTGGCGGGCGGCCGCGCATCTGCGCGAACTGCTGATGAGCTGCGGACTGCTGCCGACGGTCGACAAGCAGCTGCTGCTATTCGAACGCTGGCTGCCCGGTCACTTCGCCTCGATCGGCGACCACCACCATCGCCGGATGGTGAAAGAGTTCGCCACCTGAAAGGTTCAGCCCTGGCTGCGGGCGCGGGCCGAACGCGGACCCTTGACACCGAGCAGCCGCCGCAACGCCGGCGCCCAGATCATGCGAGCCACCGAGTTTCTGGCCTGGCTCAGCGACTCCAATCTGATCCTGCGCCGCTGCGATCAGGCGACGCTCGACCGCTGGCACGCCACCCACCCGGGACATCAGCGCGCCAGCTGCAAACCGTTCTTCGACTGGGCGAAGTCCTCCGGCCGCATGTCCCGGCTGGATATCCGGCCTCACCGGGCCGGCCCGGCCAACCGCTCGCCCAGCATCGGCGCTTGCAGATACTTCGAAAACTCCTCACCGACAACGAGATAGACCTCCGGATGCGAGTCGCGTTCACGCTGCTGCTGCTCTACGGCCAGCCACTCAGCAGAATCGTCCGGCTCACAATCGAGGATGTCATCATCAGCGACGACGGTGTCTCAATCCGATTCGGGAAACCACCGACACCAGTTCCCGTGCCGTTCGCCGACATGGTCCTCGACCTGATCGACCAGCGCACGAACATGCGGACCGCGACGAACCCGAACTCCCTCTGGCTGTTTCCAGGCCGCCGCGCCAGCCAACCCCTCCGACCCGAAATCCCTCGGCCAGCAGTCCGCCGAGAACGGCGTCCCCACCATCACCGGCCGGGTCTCCGTCCTGCGCCAACTGGTCCTGCAAGCATCATCGCCGACGCCCTCGGCATCCACTACACCACCCCTCACCGGCACCACGACTACGTCGGCGGCACCTGGAACCGTTACGCATCCAGCGACCACAGCCGCTGACCGCTACCGGCCCGGCGGACCGGAATACCGACTACCTGAATACCGGGCCCTGCCAGTCCGGGACCCCTGTTCACCAGTGCGCCACCGTAGATGGCGCCGTTCGGGCTTCCCGGTTGGGCGGATAGTGGTTGCGGGCCGAAGCCGGCGGCATCGATCAGCAATGCCCGGCCGTCGCGCTCGACCATCGGGCCACCGATGCTGGCCACCAGGTACCCAGAGTCGTCGAGGTATTTTGGATGCGCCGACCACGCCTGCGCGGTGCTGCCGGGCAGCCACGGGCGCGGGCACCCTGCACCGTCGGGCACGAACGACACCCGCGTCGCGCCCAGCTGTATCGAACCGATACCCGCCGCTCGGCTCCACCGCTCGTCGCGGTCAACCTGCGGATGTGTCATGACGTTCCTCCCTTCGTCGACGGATCCGGTGACGGCCATCCTCAGGCTTGGCCGGGCCGCGAGGAGGCCACGCTGTCGGCAGCGACGGTCAGCGGGTCCGTGAGTGGTCGTCGGAGGATTTTGCGCAGGTCCGGGCCGGTGTCGGCGAGGAAGCCGTGCCGGACGCTGGAGGCGATCGAGGCCAGCATGGGTGGCTGGAAGGGCAGCAGGTCGCCGGAGGCGAGCAGCCGAGCACGGTATTCACCCAGGTCGAGCGTTATGTGGGCGACACCGAGGCGGGCAGCGACGTCGTCGGCGGTGATGGGTTCGCCGACCAGCTCGTAGGTTCTGCCCGCGTGCGCTGCAGGTGCCTCGGCTACGGTCGCCGCGGCCGCCGCGAGATCCTGGCGGGCCACCGCTGCCAGCACGCCGGTCCCGAAAGCCGATTCCAGCCCGCGGGGTGTCCATGTCAGTAGCGCACCGAACAGCTCGGCGTACAAGCCGTTGCGCAGCACGGTCCACGCCAGTCCGCTGGCGGTGAGCAACCGCTCGGTCGCGCGGTGCGCGAGAGCGAATCCCAAGTGGTCACCGGCAGCGGTGAGGCTGGTGTAGACGACATGGCCGACACCGTCGCGAACGGCCGCGTCGAGGACTACACGGTGGCGGGCCACGACTCGATCGTCCTCGGCGTAGCCGGCCGAGACCAGCACCAGCGTGGGCACCCCCTGCAGGTCGAGACCGGCCGGATCATCGAAGTCCAGCCGCCGCACGCCCTCGCGCGCGGTATGGCTGCCACCGACGACGTCGGCACCCCGCTCCCGCAGCTCGGTCAGGATGAGGGAGGCAAGATTGCCGCTGGCCCCGGTAACCAAGATCATGACTACACTACTCCTGAGTAGTTCTTTTCGGTAACTACTATGACTTTGATTCACTCGAGATTTACTCGCAAGGAGGCAGTTTGATGTCACCAACGCACACCGCGGTAACCGCCGGGGTGGCTGAACTCGCCTCGTGCGGGCAGCCCGATCACCGCGACTGCGGTATCCGCGATGTCCTCGACCGCGTCGGGGACAAGTGGTCGGTCCTGGTGATCGTCGAGCTGGCGAACGGGCCGCGCCGCTTCAATCAGGTGCACCGCGCCATCGACGGCATCTCCCAGCGCATGCTCACCCTCACCGTGCGGCGACTCGAACGAGACGGACTGGTGGATCGCACCGTCTACCCGACCGTGCCCACCCAGGTCGATTACCGACTCACCGAGACCGGGGCGAGCCTCACCCATCTCGTCAAAGCCCTCGCCGACTGGTCACTGGCCCACCGTGAAGTCATCGCCCACGCCCGCCGAACCTACGACCAGAAGAACCCAGACAACGAAATGCGATAAACCACCACCCCGGCACCACCATTGACCGAGCATAGGCATCGCGCCACTCGGACGTAACCGATCCAGGGCGGCCCTCGGCAACGGCACGGTCACCCTCGTCGTATGTCAGGCAATCAGCCTAGTTCTTAAGATTGACTGCTGTCCGACGACTTTAGCTCTCCATACACGCACGCCGCGGTACGATAATTCAGCCCTGCGCAGCCAGCGGCCCCGATCGGTGCGCGCCACTTACCGACACACCTCGCCGCAGCGCGTCGGTGCCGATCAGATGTGGACAGTTCCGGACATCACCCTGCGGTAGCGCGAGCTGGCGCATCTGCTCGACGAGGTCCTTGCGCACATCTCCCCGGCGCATATCGAGAACATCAATGATTCACTTCGGAACGCGCGGGGTCGACCTCCCGAGCAGAAGCAGCAGGGCGGTTCCAGCGTTCTGATGAACGTACTGCCCGACATCTGAACATCAGCTGGCGCGATAGATAACTGCTGCACTAGTTCGGCAGTCGTGATGGCTTAATGCAACCTTTGTCAACGGGGCCGCCGGCGCCTACGGTGCCTCGATGCTGCATGCCGACGCCGAGCAGCCCCTGGATCGTCGCTCGGCGCCGCTCGCGCTGCATTCCCGGAACCCCAGAGCCTGGGATCTGTGCCCGATGGGCTTTGCTGGTACGGCCGGTGAAGTCGTAGAAGGCGATCGTAGGTCGTGTTGGCCATTCCCGAAAGGCTCAGAAAACACTTGCCGCCGCGGCCGTTCAGCGACGAAGCTCGTTGCTCGTGACCACGACCCCCAGCACCGGCCCGGCCGCCCACCCGCCCGAACCGACATCGGTGACCATCCGCCCCTACCGCCCCGCCGACGAGGAAACCGTTGTCGGCCTTTGGAGCCGTGCCACCCGCATCGCACACCCCTTCTTCACCGACGCGGGCACCGGGGAACGCGAACGCAAGTTGCGTGAGATCTACCTCGTCCATGCCGACCATTGGGTTGCCGAAACCCCGGCTCACGGCGTGGTCGGACTGCTGGGAATGCTCGAGAACAAGATCGGCGGCCTGTTCGTCGACCCCCCAGCCCAAAAGACAGGCATCGGACGGCAACTGGTCGCCCACGCACTACACCTGCACCCCACCGTGACACTCGACGTCTTCGAACTCAACACCACCGCCCGCGCGTTCTACACCCACCTGGGATTCCGCGAAATCACCCGCCACCTCGACCCCGACACCAACCACACCCTCATCACGCTCGAAATCACCGCATAAAGACCGAGCTCTGCCAGCGTGTGGACCGCGACACGTCATCGCAACGTGTAACCACCGTCGGGAGACAAAATCGATCCGGTCGTGTAAGTATTGGTCATCAGGTAGAGGACAGCCTGCGCGACCTCCCCGACTGTGCCGGCACGGCCCGACAAGGTGGCTTCCTTGTATGTCTCAAAGTTGTGTCGCCGCACCTCCGCTGGTACGCGTGTCCACAGATCGCTGTCGATGAGGCCGGGTGAGACCACGTTCACCCTAATCGGATGCAGCTCGACGGCCAGTGCCTTGCCCAAGCTCTCCAGCGCGCCGTTGCATGCGGCGTACGCCGCGCCGTCAACCGGCGGGCGTACGCTGTATGCACCAGCCATCAAAACAATCGAACCCGCCGGAGTCAGTTTAGGCACCGCATGCTTGACCGCGTGATATTGCCCCCAGAACTTCGACCTGAACGGACTCTCTGCGAGTTCGTCGCTGATCTCGGTCAACTTGCCTCTACCGTAGGATGATCCGGGCGTGAATAAATGATCGAGGCGGTCCACCGACTCGAAGAAGGTTGCGATCGACGCCTTCTCTGTGACATCGACCGTCCAACCCCGCGCGGATGGCCCGAGTGCGCTGAGGGCGGCATCAAGCCGCTCGGCATCACGCCCGCCGACGACGACCTCACCACCATATGCAATTACCTGCCGAGCCACCTCGAAACCGATCCCCGAGCTCCCACCGATGATCACCACTGTCTGGTCTGTAAGCACCTCGGTAGCAAGGCCTGTTCCGCGACTATTTATTCCCGGCCCCAGCCGCAAGGGCCGAGAGCTTGAATCAGGCGCCGAGACGTTATCTCACGCCGTTGTGGTTCATTGGTGTGCAGTACTGGCTGTGCTGCATATTGTTTGGCTGTAGTGGCCAGTAGCCGAAGTGTTGCCGCACCGCCTGGTGCCGGACAGGCTGCGGGTGCCGGTCGAGCCTTTGGTAGCCGAGGATCGAGCCCCGCGCCGGCCCGAAAATCGCTTACCCAGCCATGCTCGCGGCCATGACGCGTTTCAACTGTCTGCCACTCGACTCATCGAAACCACCGACCGCGCGAAGACCATTTGCGCTGACCAAGCCTCTGGAGGTCGCGACGAGATGCTCCACTACGCGTGGAACATCGCAGTTACGCAATCGATTGGCCAGCCCCACCAGGAGCCGCTGCAGCCTATTGCCTCCTCGCAGCCCTCATACCCCTCGCAGCGATGTCGTCGCCGTTGTCATATCGCTGGAACAGAGAACAACCCTACAGGCGCGCTCTACGATTCGACGCCCTACGTCCCGACCTGAGTCAACTGCTCGGCATATTAAATTCCGCACTCTCGATCGGATTCGCTGACCAATTGCTCCTAGGATCCGAGGAGTCGTCTATGCAGCAGTGCCGGGTGCTTGCCGCCTGGTACTCGGATTTGCTTCACCTGTGTGACGGCGACGGCAACGGCCCGGAACGCATAGGGCCGTTGTTCGCATCGCCCGCCGCTGACGCCACCCGATCGCAGGCTGTCCGATCGCAGGCCGATGCCTCACCCTGTCGTGTTCGACACCGGAACCTCCCGGGGGCACACCGTCGCGGTCTCGGCTGCGCAAGTACGCATACACGGTCTCGTGGCTGACACCGACCTGCCTGGCCAGACTGTTTTTTGATTCCCCTGCGGCAGGGCGGGCGCGCAACGAGTCAGTTCGGGGGCTGGAAGGCCTCGGCGAAATTGCTTCCGAAACCCGCTGACAGCCTGATGCTCTGCGCATGATCGTGATCCAATGGATCCGGCACTCACTCTGATCGTCGAGTGCGCACCCCTCCTTCGGCAACGGCCCCGCCTTCATCCTTGCAGCTGATCGCCGGCGGGGCTGTACGCATCCGCCGCACACTGTTCGTCGGCTTCAGTCCAACGACTCCACCGCAGACGCCGCAAAACCGTGCGCTGAGCAGCGATCCCGGCAGCGCGGGCGGGCCGCAGGTGGCGAAGCGCGGCGCAACCAGAGCGGCGAAGGGGACACCGCCGCCACGCTCTCCAACATCGGGGCGATACCCGGGGTGAAACCACTGATCCGGCGAGGAGAATGGGCATTCGGGAATGACACCGCGACATGGCGGGCCTCCCCTTGCAGGGAGAGGAGAGCCCCGAGCCAGCGACAACGACGAAATACTGCCGCTGAGGATCGAGACTCTCCAGTGGTGGAGTCCGGCCCGAGGCGAGCGGCATTTTCGCCCACACAAATAGCCGCCGCATGCCGCTTGACGGCGGTGCCCGACGATTCCGACGCCAGCTGACAAGCACCTTACACGGGAAGGGGATGTGACAGGCGGCAACGGGATAGTCGACAGGTAGGCGGTCTCGAACGGATCGACCGGCCACGACCTGGACGAGAGGCCACCCTCGGTGGGTGAGGGCTTCGTCATTATCTGCGGTAGATCCTTAAACGCCGGCTTTTCTCGCGAATGTTCCCCAACCCCCGAGCCACAAGCCCCAGCCCTGAACAACGGGTTCGCTGCCCGGGCGCTGGCCGCACAGCAGAAGGTAGCGTTGTCCTCCTTTTGGAGACTCCTCAACTCTCTACCATCGCTTCTTGCGGGGGTCAGGCGGTCTATTCCTACCGCTTGATATGTTGATCAAATGGATGACCTCGTCGGCCAGGCTGTAATAGCGGTGCAGTGTCGAGGATATATTGCCGATCGTGTCGGCGGCGAGGTTGCGGCATTTCAACACAGCCGCAGGGAAATCCCCGGTGAGAAGGCTCGCTAGCTTTACGATGCTGCAGTCAACCTGTTCATTTAGATCAGAATTTCCCTCAGCTCGCGCGAGCACTGAAATAACCTCCAGCGTATTCGTATGCAGGTTATGAGAAATATCCCGAAGATCGGAGATCTCACTAGCTGCTATCTTGAATTTAGCCGACGACCACTCTGTACTTCGATGAATTCTGACCTGCTCGGCAGTTTGGGCCAGCAAACCTTTCAGCAGTCCGTCTGCGACCGAACCGCCGCAAGCAACTCTCAGCCGGTGGATGTCCTGAGCTTGAGCAGGTAGCAGATGTTCGATGGAAATTTCTAACCCTTCGAAGTTCACCGATGGCGTGGCCCCTCTGATCGCGTCGGGATGCTCACTGCGGATGATGCCCCGTGCGTCAGCTTCTACAACAGCTACACCGAGATCCGTCGGTATCAGCAGCCAGCGAGCGAGATCGATGTATGGAACGCTGATCTTATGACCGGTGATTCGCGCGATGTTGTTGCCGTCGGTCTCTGCCACTGCCTTAGATAGTGTCACGAATGCCGCACCCGGCTCATGGAGAGCCGCGGTTATTATTGCGCCTTCGGCGACCGCTGGGAGAATGCCCTGCGCCAACGCATCTGGTGCTGTTGCGACCAGCGAAAGCACTCCGAATCCCAATGTCTCCAAAGCGGGTACGCGCACGGCATCGGTCGCCAGTTCCCTCAGAATAGTGGCAACCTCAGGCAAACCTTTGCCAGCACCACCGAAGCGTTCGGGTATAGCGATGGATACCAGTCCTGCGGCAACTAACTCCGGCCACAGCGAGAGGTCGCGCGCAGCATTCTTTTCTAGCAAGCTAACGACAGCTTCGGCGACTAAATCTACATCATCTTCGTCTGGGAGTAATTGCAATTCTTGCTACCTCTTGAAATCGAAATCGTACTCGCGGATTCTCTTCCGGGATCGGTTCCCGGCGGAGCGGAAGTCTCCTGAAGTCGGGCTGCGCGGGCGCGGGCGTGACGTGCCGCCCATCTCTGTAGCCCTGCGGTGGCAACGACAGCGCAGCGTGCTCCGCAAGGCCCGATCCAAGGCCGGGTCAACCACGGGATAGCGAATCAACCTCTCACCCTTTTCCCAGGAGCGATTTCGGCCCTGCCGCCGGGCCGACGGCAGGGCGCAAAATTGCGCACCTCGGCCATGACCGCCCCGCGGTGCTGACAGACGACGCTTTCACAGATCAGCGCGGCGAGTTGAATCGGAAGTGCCCACCGGCGAAGTTTCTCCATTCTGATTATCTGTACCTGCCTCGACGAGCAAACATTAGCTTGTCCCCAAGCAGGGTGGTTACGTGATGAAGGTCACCCATTCACTGGCGCAGCATGCTTCAACTTCAATCTCAATCATTTGTATAGAACGAAATTTCCTAATTCACCGATGTAGCGAAACGATGAAAAAGGCCTGTTAGAAACTTCCATGTCCTACGCGGAGCGGTTCACCAAACCTGCTGCATGCGGTCCACCCACTCCGTGGGGTCCCGCGACGGCGGTCTACCCGCACAAAGACCCCGGCCGAGCCTTCCTACCCTGCTGGGTGCCCTGCCGCGCCACCGCACACAACGAGCCAACGGGAACAGCGGACTCTGCTGCAGAACTCGGCGCAATGGCGCCCTGGTGGACTTTCGCATCGCCCGTTGCCTCGCCCGATCGCAGGCCACGCCTCACCCTCTGATGCGTTTGTGGTGTCGGGTCCGTGTTGGCGCCAGCGGTGGGCGAGGGTGCGCAGCAGCTGCTCGGTGGCATCGGGATCGCCGCCCAAGCAAGAACGGGGAACCGGCGTTGGTTACCCCCGGGCACGCCGTCCGGTCCGGAACAGGGGGCTGGAGGACCTCGGCGAAATTTCTTCCAGAACCCGCTGACAGCCTGACGCTTTGTGCGGGATCGTGATCCAATGGATCTGGCACTCATCCCGACCATCGAGTGCGCAACCCCTCGGTAACGGCCCCGCCTTCGTCCTTGCGCCTGATCACAGGCGGGGCTGTTACGCATCTGCCGCGCACTGTTCAGGGTTCCGGACTTCGTGATCTGGACGCCTACGACGACGACTGAGCAGAGGTACATCAGTAGCCGGAGGCTGTCGAGCGGACGGGTTGAACGTCATTCTAGGATTCGCCGGGTCATGACTCGTCGATGACTTCGATGCGGTGGTTATCGAGGATATGCCCGTTTTCGTCATCGATCCGAGGGCTTCAAGTCTGGATTTGACGGTCGGATGTACCCCGTTTCACGAAGTGCATCTTCAGTTGTGGCGGCTTGCCGTCTACCCAGTACTCGGGGCTCATGTGGGAGCTGGCGAGCCATCAGCGGGCTTGCGCTGAGATCATGGACGTTGTCAAGTTTCTGCGCCATTCGAATCTCACCCCTCGTATCCCCGAATTATCGCATCGGGTCCGTACAGAGCGGCATCGTTGATCTTGCGCCCGGTTGGCCGGGTCCTGCCGCCGTGGCGAGTTCGTGTCCCTGGGCACCTCGATCTCGACCGGCCCAATCTCGGTCAGCACCGTCTTCGACCGGGCACCGTTGCGAGAGTTGCCAGTTCCACGATCGGCCGGGTCGTGTTTCTCATACCCCACGTGCTCGGCCATCTCCGCCTACAAAGCGGTTCCAGCACGTTCTTCGTGAGCTGGTTGAGCAGCCCACCCGGGCCGAGCAGCTCCACGCCCTGCTGCTTGGCTTGGGCCAGCAGCTGCTGGGCCGGCTTCTTCTGATCCACCGCATCCACCACGGATTCGAGTGTCTCCGACATCAAATGATCCTTCCCGCCGAACCCTCAGGCTCGGCCAGACAGACCGAAATCAGATCCACCGGAGATCAGACACTGCCTCGGTGGGCATCATGTCCGCTGTGTCGAGGCCGGCGGTTGCTCGGTATCAGGTGTTGACGGACAAGCAGTGGGAGTTGCTGAAGCTGTTGTTGCTGAAATCCGAAGCGCGGATGGGTCGTAACGTCGCCGACAACCGGCTGGTGGTGGAGGGATGCTGTACCGGTTGCGAACGCGTTCGCCCTGGCGGGACCTGCCGCGGGAGTTCGGGCCGTGGTAGACGGTGTGGAAGCGGCATGGGCATCTGGTCGCCGATGGTCATGGGAAGCGGTCGCGGTACCCGCCTCGACGGCGGTCCGCCACGGCGCAACCCGCAGCAGGGGGTGATCGCCGATAAGGCGTACTCCTCGGCAGCATCCGGCCTTTCTGCGGCGCAAGCGATCCGCACCGTCATTCCCGAACGATCCGACCAGCCCGCCCGTCGCAAACGCAAAGGTCGCCATGGTGGGCGGGCACCTGATATGGATCGGGCAACCTACGAGCGGCGCAACGCCATCGAACGTGCCTTCGACAAGGCCAAGCACTAGCGTGCGGCGGTCACCCGGTACGACAAGTTGGCCATCACCTATCGCGGCCGGAGTCGTCCCGGCCCTGATCATCGAATGACTCAAGTCATTGGAAGACACAACCTAGTCCTCCAAGCCCACGCATCCAAGACGCCTGCCGCCTACCGATACACTGGATACAGTTGAACTGTCAACCTTCGCGCAGTAGGGCAACGTCCGAGATGAGCCGGATGTGATCCGCCATAGCTTTGGCTGCACCATGCGAGTTCCGCTCACGCACAGCGGCCGCGATACGGCGGTGGCCCTCCAAGGAGGCCCGTGGCCGATCAGTCTGCGAGAGCGACTCGATGCGCGTCTCGCGGACAAGCTCCGAGATTTCGTGCATAAGCTTGGCCAGCAGCGAAGAATGCGCGGCGACCGTGATGGCTTCGTGAAATCTCCGGTCCCCGTCAAGGCCGCGACCGCCTGCATCAATTTCGGCCTCCATCGACCTGATCGCGTCATCGATCGCATCCATCTCAGAATCGGTGCGTCGTTGTGCCGCCAGGCTGGCTAATTTCACTTCGAGCGCCTCGCGGGCGTCGATGATGTCCGGAAGACGATCTGCATGTTCGCGCAAAGCGCGAATAGCGCGATCCTCGGTCGGTCTGCGCATCAGGACAGCGCCGTCGCCATGTCGTACGGATAGCACGCCCTGCACTTCCAACGCCACCAACGCCTGACTGAGCGATGCCCGGCTCACTCCGAGCTGCGTTGCGAGATCACGCTCCGGAGGGAGGCGGTCACCGGGTGTCATCTCGTTATCAGCCACGTAGGCGCACAGTCGCTCTACAAGTACTTCGTAGAGCCGGGGCCGGGTTACTGGCTTAAGTTGCTGGACCACTGACTCACCCACTCTCTGATCCATAGGTTAGCAAAGACCCACACCGCTCTTGACAACATCCGCGCCTGCGCGGAACATTGGCTAGGCCACTAGGCCACTAGGCCATTTAGGAAGGTGTCATGACTGTTGACGCATCTGCTTCACCCTGCGGATCACAGGGACCGCTCAGTGGCCTGGTGATCCTCGACCTCACCCGAGCATTGGCCGGACCGCACGCTGCGATGATGTTCGGCGATCTCGGAGCGGAAGTAATCAAGATCGAAAATCCCGACGGTGGAGACGACACCCGCGGCTGGGGTCCCCCCTTTATCGACATCGGAGGTAACCGCCGAGAGTCGACGTACTTCCTGGCCGCCAATCGCAATAAAAAATCGATCACGGTCGACCTGAAGCAGGAGTCCGGTAAGGCGACGCTGCGTTCCTTGATCCGTCGCTCCGATGTACTCATGGAAAACTTTCGACCAGGCGTGCTCGATCGTCTCGGGTTCTCGCATGAGCGGCTTGCCGAACTGAATCCGCGGATGGTCGTGCTGTCGATCACCGGCTTCGGACATGACGGGCCAGAAGGCGGGCGAGCTGGCTACGACCAGATCGCGCAGGGCGAAGCCGGCCTAATGTCGGTGACCGGATCCTCACCTCAGGATCCTCAACGCGTGGGTGTCCCCATAGCCGACCTGCTCGCGGGCATGTACGGAGCATTCGGCGTTCTGGCCGCTCTGCACGAGCGAGCGCGAACCAATCGTGGACAGGTAGTGCGCACCTCACTACTCGCAGCCGTGGTCGGCGTTCATGCCTTTCAGGGCACGAAATGGACGGTCGCGCGGCAGGTGGGCCAACCGGCGGGTAATCATCACCCGTCGATCTGCCCGTATGGACTCTTCCACGCCGCCGACGGGGTCGTCCAGATCGCTGTCGGGAGCGAAGGGCTGTGGTCACGCTTCTGCATGGAATTCGGATTCGATCCCAATGCCGCCGGAATGGCAACTAACGCGGAACGTGTCAGCAACCGCGAGAAGGTTCAGGCGATGATCCAAAACGCCTTCTCCCGTTACCCGACGGAGGCACTGCTCGATGAACTAGACCGAATCGGGGTTCCTGCCGGCCGACTTCGCTCAATTGAAGAGGTGTATGAATGGGAGCAGACTCTATCACAAGGGTTGGTAATCAACGTCAATCACGCCACTCTGGGCTCCATCGCGCTGCCCGGCCCTCCACTCAGATTCTTCGACGCCGACGGCCGTGAACGCACTCGGCGCCATCACCAACCGCCTCCTGTATTGGGTGCCGACAATCACATACTTGACGCGGCGAGGCATGTCGATGACTAGACTGACTGCAACAGGTTTGATCGACCTCATCATCGACCCCGGATCGTGGACGTCATGGGATGCTTCAATCGATATGGCGGCTGGTCCAGTCGACTACACCGATACAATTGCGGACGCTCAGGCCCGCACCGGTCTGGACGAGTCCGTGATCACCGGTACCGCATTAATGAATGGCCATCTACTAACAATAATTGCCTCGGAATTTGAATTTCTCGGCGGTTCGATTGGAACTGCGGCGGCCACACGCATCACAGAGGCTATTCGTCGGGCAACAGTACATCGGCTGCCAATCCTCGCCCTGCCCACCTCCGGAGGAACTCGCATGCAGGAAGGAACCATTGCATTCTTGCAAATTGTGCGGATCGCCTCAGCACTGGCTGACTACAAAGCCGGTACGCTGCCGTATCTAGTGTATCTTCGACATCCAACCACCGGCGGCGTCTTCGCATCGTGGGCCTCACTCGGCCATATCACCCTCGCAGAGCCCGGCGCTTTGATCGGCTTCCTCGGGCCAAAGGTGTATCAAGCGATTAAAGGTTCTCCGTTTCCGACCGGAATTCAAACCGCGGAGAACCTGTACACACACGGAATCGTCGACGCCATCGTCCCTCCGAGTGAATTGCGGCGCATTGTTGCAGATGTGCTCGATATGGTCACCACGGGTCAGCAAACGGCAACTATCACGTCGTTCGAACCCAGAACGATGGAAGACGTTACCAGCCGATCGGCATGGAGTTCAGTGATCGCGTCGCGAGATCCACAACGGCCGGGTGTGCGGGAATTGCTAGCACTCGCAGACAAGGCAGTCAGTCTACACGGCACAGGCAGCGGGGAAGTTGATCCGTCAATCACAGTGGCGCTGGCTATGTTTGACAAAATAACGTGCGTACTGGTAGGTCAGGACCGCCACGCGCAAACCGATCTCGGTGTAGGACCGTCCGCATTGCGTCAGGCGCGCAGGGGAATTCAACTGGCCGCAGATCTCAATTTACCGATGGTATTCATCATCGATACCTTAGGCGGTGAGTTATCGGTGACTGCCGAAGAACGGGCGCTCTCGGGCGAGATCGCACGATGCCTCGCCGATATGATTACGGTCTCCGTTCCTACACTGTCGATCATTCTCGGACAAGGGACTGGTGGCGCGGCGCTGGCGCTGCTTGCGGCTGATCGCCTTCTCGCGGCAAGCAACAGCTGGCTATCACCACTTCCTCCTGAAGGAGCCAGCGCGATCCTCTATTCCACCACCGCTCGAGCAGCCGAAGTAGCTCAAAGTCAGGGCATCCGGGCGGTAGATCTACTCGCGTACGGCGCTGTCGATCACATCATCGGCGAATACCACAGTGCCGTCGATGAGGCTGACACATTCATCAACCGCGTTGCCGCGGCCATCCCGCGAGAACTTTCCGCGCTGACAGCTCTTGACTCCAGCGTACGCATGAGCCGTCGACAAGCCCGGTTCGACTACCTTGCCGATTCGTCGCCCCAGACTACAAGACTCGACGATAGCATGTGATCCATCCTGCGGCGACTGTCAAAACACCAGCACAGGTTTGATGACGTCGCCGTGAGTCATCGCGGACGCAGCGGCCTCTATGTCGGCGAACGGAAAAACAGTGATCAGCTGGCCGACCGGCAGTTGATTGCGAAGGACCATCTCGGCGAGCTGAGGCAGGAAAATTCCAGGGTTACTGGCACCTTCCACGATGCCGACGACATGAATATTGTTATTTACCAAGCGGGCTACGTTCACCGCAGCCGAGACATCGAACGGTGGAGACCCAACGATACCTGCGATGCCCTGCGGCGCTAGGCTGCTCAACGCGGCGCCGAAAGCATCTGGATTTCCGCTGCTTTCGATTGCGGTTTGTGCCCCGCCAGCGGTGATGTCGAGAATCGCACTGACCGGATCGTCACGGCGAGCGTTAACCACATGCGTAGCTCCGAGAGCGCGCGCGACAGCAAGACGAGAATCGCGAACGTCAACGACGATGATGTCGACAGGAAGCAGGTTCGCAGCCATCACGGCTGCTAGCCCTACCGCGCCTGCCCCGAAGACAGCAATGCTGCTTCCTACTTTCGGACGTAGCACATTCATTACAGCACCGGCGCCCGTTTGGATCGCGCAGCCCAGAGGAGCAAGCAGTTCCGGGCGAATATCTGCGTCAATTGGAATCGCGTTGCGGTCGTTGGCCAAAGCGTATGTCGCGAACGATGATTGGCCAAAAAAGCTGCCATGTAACGGTGCCTCGCCGCGCCGTAGCGTCGACGAGCCGTCCGGACGCGACCCGTTGCGAAAGTTGCGCGCGACAAAATCATTGCATGCATAAGGCGCGCCAGATAGGCAGGACGTGCAACGCCCGCACGAATCAAAGGTGAGAATCACGCGGTCACCGGTGTGCGCGCTGCGTACTGCGCTGCCAACCTCCTCGACTATCCCTACACCTTCGTGACCAGGCACCCCAGGCAATGGAAAGGGAAAATCACCGTCGCGCGCCGCCAGATCAGCGTGACACATCCCTACCGCCTCGAGACGTACGCGTAACTCGTGCGGACCGGGCTCATCCAGAGAAGCATCGATTAGATCGAACTGCGCCCGTGGTTCAGTAACTGCGGCGACAGTCACCGGTTGAGTACTCATGTATCCGCCTTTCACTTACTAATTCATATTAAATTTGCGTCGCCCGTGCATCTCTGATCCGGAGCGGATCAGTGAGCTCCTGTCGCGCATGCGGACCGCTGCAATCCATACGATTTCACTTCCACCGACCATTGGAGATAGTGTCTCATCTCCACCGGGCGGCCACACCAGAGTGCGCCTACCATTCAATGCGCGTGGTCAGTAAGCCGCAAAAGTGTCCTAGCGAGAGTCGCTGTAGTAAGAATGTACGTCAAGATGACATGGGTTCGCTTCGCCTTCGATGTCGTCAGGCGTGATTCATCACCTGCCGAAATATCTAGTCACACAGTTCCATCACATCGCTAGCCAGATCGGTGAGCGGAGTCGGTTCGAAGACCAGGCTGCTGAACTGACCACAGATGGCACTCTTGCGCTCTTGCCCTTACGATAAACCCTTCGAACGGCGCCTAATGAGCAGAGGAACTAATTTTGGCTTCAGCGATTCGACCAAACTACCATCTTGGTCCTGCCAATCAGGTGTCCGAAGACTTTTCTGGACGTGGCAACCCCGCACCGGCTTTGCGATATCGCCATGGCGGCTTGATCGGTGAGTATAGCCACCGATTCCATCACCAAGCGCCTCACTATTCAGCCCCGCACATCGGCATGCACGTGAGCCACTCCAGCACTGTCGCATGTCACGCGAGAAGCGGTCAGGATAATCCCGACTTAATCACTTTGTCTATCGATCGAACTTCCCCTCCTACCGTGACAGAGTTGCAATTTTATTTCCCATATGGAGCCAGACTTCAGGACAGTGCTTGTAGTGCCACCACGAGCTTGTCGGTGGTACGGCGGATATGACGCGTCAGCCGCTCACACGCTAGATCAGCGTCTCGGCCGAGACACGCTTCGAGAATCTCGCGGTGCTCGGTCACAAGATCTCTGTCCTGGTCGTGCCCTAATGGTGCGGACAGTTGACGGTACAGCTCAGACGAGTCGCGCCAGGTACTCGCAACAGATAGCAAGAGGCGATTCGCGCACCCTCCGAGCAGGCCTTGATGGAAGAGCCGATGCGCCTCTGTCCAGTCGTCACCGGTCCGTTCAGAGTCCTGCGTGTCCCGCTGGGGTGTCCGCTCCAGCACGTGGTGAGCCGCGACGATGCGCGCCTCCCATTGGACGTCACCCTCGGCGATGGCATGACGCAGTGTCAGCGACTCGATCTCGCAGCGCGCTTGAGTGAGTTCTAACAGCGCGGGCACCGAGATCTCGACCACACGGAAGCCGTGCTGCGCGATGGAGTCAACTAGACCTTGCTCGACGAGCCGATTGAGCGCTTCACGAATCACGCCGATGCTACTTTCGTAGCGCGCGACCAGATCAGCGAAACGCAGAGGCTGACCCGGCGTTAACCGACCCGACAAGATATCTCCCCGAATCACCGCGTAGACAGCATCGGTTCGGCTCACCGCACCGGAAGACTTTGCGGCCTGTCGGCTCGCCACCTTGGATCGAGCCTTACGGGACTGGGGGGAAGACGACGAGGGCGACACGATGCACAGCATATCAGCCACCTTTTCGTTATTTCAAAAATTAGACTACCAGCTGACCCGACTATTCCACCGAGTGATGTCACTCCAAGCCGAGATCAGCTGCGAGAGGAGGCCCGACGATATCCACTCGATGCTTTTGCCCTACCGCATTGGCCTGCTCAAGGTTCTTCATCTTATCGCCAAGGCTGTTGAACTCTACCAGCGCTTCATCGTAGCCGCCCGGAGTCATAATGTTGATGGCCCGAACGGGAGGTTGATCTTTGTGCACATTGTCAAACGTGTGCACTACACCGGGGGGGATAGTAATGAAATCACCTGGCCCGAGGTCGAATATCTCACCGTCAGCCTTGAACGTCAAGACACCGTCGAGGACATAGAAGCTGTCTTGCTGATCCCAATGTACGTGCAGCGGAGGGCCTTCGAGATAGCCTAGGGTGCCCACCAAAAAATCCAGCCGATTCTCGGTGTGATGGCCAGCGGCCTTGACAAGCCATGGCCAAACATCATCTCCTTCACTGTCGCGAACGATACGCGCCTGCGGTTTGATTTCCTTGTCTCCCGACTGCGGTACGGCAGATACATCTTCCAGTCGCGTCATTTATGATTCATCCTTCCTTACAAACGATGGCGTTCTACGCCAATGATTGGTGGCCTGCTCGAACAACTCCGCTATCTGAAGTATCTTGAAGTCACTGTTCGGCTTCCCGGCCAACTGCAGACCGACAGGATTGCCGCTGCTACTGAATCCCGCTGGCACTGCAAGGGAAGGCCAGCCAAGCGTACTGAGATGCCAGCAGGCTCGCATCCAGTCGATGTAATCGGTCATAGCCTGACCCGCCACCGTCGGTGGCCAGCGCTGCTCAGCGGGAAACGGTAGCACTTGAGCGACCGGCGAGGCGAGCACATCGAAATTGGCGAGCAAAGCGGTGGTGCGCTCGACTATGGCAGCATTCATGTGCTGGACAGAAGCCAGCTCAGTGCGGGTGATTGCCGCTCCGCGCTCCAATTCATCAACCACTTCTGGCTTCAACGAGTCGCGGTGCCGTTTGAGCAAGTGCCCCCAGGTCAGATGATAATTCCATGCCCTTGACGTTCGAAATACTTCATCTACACCGGTCAAGTCGGGCTCAACATCATGGATTACGCATCCCAGGTCGGCAAGTATCATCCGTACTTCGGCCAGGACGTCCAGCACCGGTTGTTCTACGGGCAATCCCCCAAGGTTACGGCTCCATGCGATCCGAATTCCGGTTGGGTCGATGCCGAACTGGGTGGCGGGATTTATGTCCTCCGCATCAAGACTGAGCGTAGCAGCTGGCGCGAGCACAGTAAGCAACAGTCGCGTATCTGCTACTGTGCGCCCCATAGGACCAGAAGTGGTCAGCATATGCCATGGGCTATGAGACGGCGCTGGAGACACAGTGCCCGGTGTCGGGCGAAATCCGACAACATTGCAGAATGCGGCAGGATTGCGGAGGGACCCCCCGGTGTCGCTTCCGTCCGCAAGCGCAGACATTCCAGAGGCCAGTGCGGCAGCGGCCCCGCCACTTGAACCGCCCGCTGACCGCGCCGGATCGTAGGGATTGACAGTGGTGCCGAATAGTTCATTAAAGGTATGTGACCCTGCAGCGAACTCCGGAACATTACTCTTTCCCAGTATCACAGCGCCAGCTGCACGCATCCGTGCGGCAGTCTCGTCGTCGACCGATGGGACGAAGTTGGCAAAGACGGGCGATCCATATGTAGTTCGTACGCCGGACACTGCGACGGTATCCTTGATCACCGACGGTAGACCCTCCAGTGGGCGAGCCTCTCCGCGTCGCAACCGCCGATCGGATTCTGCGGCCGCCTGTTCGGCCTCTGGCAAGCAGGTGGTAACGATGGCATTAATGGCGGGATTAAGACAATTGATGACGTCTAGATGTGCGGCTAGCAAGTCCATCGCGGAGATGTCGCCGTCCCTCAAGAGACGTCGTTGCTCGATTGCAGGTAACCGCGTCAGCGAAAGATGTGAAGGGGCCGGATTCATTGCGGCCATGCGGACTCCTACGGTATCTGTGTCAACGCATCGATTTGGTTTTCAGCGTCGCGCAATGACTGTTCACCCAATGCATGCAACGACGGATTGGGGGAATCCGGCCCCGTGAACATCGTTAATTCTGCGACGACGAACTCGATATTTCTGACTCCGATGAACTCGAGTACTTTCTGTAGGTAAGGCTCTTGAAAGTTCCAATCAGCTCGAGGTGTCCCAGGTCCGTACCCACCCCCACGCGCAATCACTACGATCGCGGAAAGATCGAGCAGGCCTTGGCCAGACGTCTGATCAAAGGTGTAGCCGGGCCACACGATGTGGTCGATCCACGCTTTCATCGCAGACGGGACGCCGAAGTTGTGCATCGGCGTCGCCAGCAGCAGCAGGTCGGCGGCACGAACCTCGTCTATGAGCTGCTCGGTCAGAATTATCTCTTGCGGCTTGTTGTGCGCATACGAACCTGGTCGGTACATGAAGTGGTCGGCTTGGCGCTCATTGATGTGCGGCAGCGGATCAGCGGCAAGATCGCGGTGAATGATCGTACCGTTGGGATTAGCGGTGTACCACCGATCGGCAAACCGCGCCGATAACGCATGAGAGATGGAATCTTTCCGGGTGCTCACTTCAATGTGAAGCAGAGTTTTCATCGATCTGCACCAGATCGGGACGTGGACGCGGTCGCGGTCAGAGTGGTAGGTAATTCTACTTGCGGGCCGAGAACCGGATTGCTTAGGACGCAGTCACCGACCTGCACCTCGACCAGGTCGCCCTCGCGCAGGAAACGTTGCGGTTCGCGCGACATACCGATACCAGCAGGAGTTCCGGTGACGACTATGTCGCCGGGTACCAAGGTCATAAACGAACTAAGGAAGCTCAGCGTGTGGGCGACCGAAAAAATCATGTCACCTACGGTCGCCCGCTGCACGGTTTCACCGTTCAGCCGAGTGCACAACTCAAGGCTGTTTTCCGCCAACGCGCCATCGTCCACAGTCAGAAAAGGTCCGCATGGGCCGAATCCATCGATCGCTTTTCCCGCGGTCCACTGCGGGGTAAGTAGCTGCAAATCACGTGCCGATACATCGTTGAAAGGCATCCACCCGGCTACCGCCGCAAGTGCATCTTCTTCCTTCGCACTTCGCAGTGCGGTACCAATGACCACAGCGATCTCGCCTTCATAGTCAACGTTCTCCGACCAGCCGAGAGGTAGACGAATTGGCTCACCGTGACCGAGTAACGAGTTATTAAACTTGGCGAACAGCATGGGCGCAGACGGTATCTCCTGTGCGGTCTCTGCCGCGTGGTCACGATAGTTCAAACCAAGACAGATAATTTTGTCGGGGTCAGGAACAGGAGGAGCCAAACGAGCGTTCGAAGCCGGCTGCAGACCCGACCCACCCGAATTCACTAACTGCCGGGCGCTGTCGTATACCCGTGCGCGGACATCGGGTTGAACCGATACGATCCCGCGCACGGTAAGAAACTTCTGCGAATCATCAATACCACATTCGCGTGCGGCTAGCGCCGCGTCAACTAGCTGACCATCGACGGCGAACGCAGCCGTCAATCGGTTGCCGTCGTGATATGTCGCAAGGTGCATCAAAATCTCCTGTAACGGTGGGTAAGTATCCTATGGCTCCCGTCGGCTAAAATCCGGACACCAGACGCGGCAGCAAAGTCTCAGCGTTGAGTCGTGCGATCCGTTGAAAGTCGCGGTCGTTCAGCGCATCACTGGTTGCGAGGTGCGCGGCGTTGACTGCACATGCCGTTGCCGGCATGAATGGGAAGTCGGAGCCGTACAATATACGTTCTGGATTGGCCATCCGCTGCAATGCGGGAAAGGCAAATGGACTGGCGCTCATGGCGACCTCGTAGTACTGCCTCTGCAGCAAGCCGACCAGATCAGCGGGCTGCCGGTCGGCCAACGAAGCATCGATCTGCGTACCGAAAGTCAACCGTTCGGCAAGGTACGGTACAGTTCCCCCGCCATGCGCGAAGATAAACCGAATATCCGGATAGCGTTCGAAAGTACCATTGTACAAGAGTTGAGCCAAAGCTCGTGTAGTGTCGAAGGGGAACTCGCAAAGTGAGACAGGAAGTCCGAAGTTCGGCTGGTCCTTGGCGGGTGGCACCGTGGGATGGATGAATGCCACCGCGCGACGTCTATTCAAATCCTCAAGAAGCGGATGGAAAGCGTCGTCTCCGAGGTAGGTACCACCATAATTCGTGAACAGACCGACACCGTCGAGACCCAACTTATCGAGCGCATAGGACACCTCCGCGATAGCGGCATCAGTATCAGGCAGCGGGATTGCAGCCCATCCCCCGAATCTTCCTTCATGTGTCCGCCCAAGATCGGCGATAAAATCGTTGATCTGATGCGCCAGCCGTGGGGCGAGGTCGGGATCGAGAGATACCCCCGGCACAGTCAGCGAGACAATAGCCGTCTCGACGCCTTGCCGATCCATCATCTCCAGGCTGGACTGCGGTTTCCAGGATGGGTAATCAACACCCTGAATCGCATGAGCATACCCACTGCCCTTCAGCGCCGCGCTGTAGAAATCGGGCACTATGTGGTGGTGCACATCGACCGCCGCCGAGAACGCTCGCGACGTGGTGGCGCCTGATTTGCCAAAGGCTTCTGTAGATCCCATTTTCGGTACTCCTTTGTCAGCAAGTCGGAAACATCCAGTCATAGACGCATGCGAACAGTCCGCTCCGTCTCATCCGGAGACCGGGTGGCGCAGACACGGCCACAGCCGAACGCATCTGCTTCCTGGCAGCCATAGGTGAGTCCATCCCACGCCGAGACCGGACTCGTCGGACGGGATGCGCATGCATTCTCAAGTAACACCACGCGATAGTCGCCCATCATCAGCGCGTCAGTGGTCGCCTGGATGCAGCTCCACGGCGACGGGCCTGCAGTCACAGCTGTTCTGGCGCCCCGGGCGTCGAGACGCTGCGGTAGATCACCGACAGCAAATGGGCTGAGGCGTGTCTTCTGGAGGAGCCACGCCCAGGGTTGTGCCACAACGTCATTGTTCACCTCCCTAAGAGCGCCCTCCGCAACGTCGCCCCTCCCCTCGGGGGAGAAATCATCCGTCCGCCCTTCAGCACCTTTGCCAGGAAAGCAGGTCCGCATACCCAGCACCTCACCCCCGGCGGCACACCGCTCTTCCAGTGCGCGGATTAAAGCCTTCACAGCCAGGCTGGCTAACTCCACCTGACCTATAGGGGGCCCGGTAGCCGCCGCCCACCCGGCCGCGGCTACCGAGCAAAGCGGGTTGGGCGGGCGCGCAGGCAGGGCATCGTCGCCGTCCACGCAGATCCTCCTGACTATGTATCGGAGTCTATTTTCGAAATTATCTCATATCTTCGAATTCTGCAAGCCGAGCGTCGGTTCCGGCGCAGACCTGAGCGACGCCAATGTGGTAGGTCTCTTCAACCAAGAGCTGAGCGAGGCGCATGCGACCTCGAGACGTCGTCAAGTTGTGGTTGACCACTACGGGGACACGGATGGATGACTGAACCGTCGACGGCTTGGGGGCCGCTTCTTCTTAGAGGAAGATGGTCGCCATCATGTCGAAGCGTTACCCGCCCGAGGTTGGTGAGAAGGCT
>NZ_JBSGCA010000075.1:0-23539 GCF_053601535.1 Nocardia sp. NPDC004718 | reverse complement strand
CGTCATCCGCGCCGGGCTGGGCACCGGCGGAGCCGGAAGCGATCCCGACCGCGGCGACGAGCCCCGCGGCCACCGTGACGATTTTCCTCATCTTGTTTCTTTCCTCTCGGCTCTCTCCTGGGTGTCGGCGCGCCGAGTGCGCCGGATGCCGGGCGCGGACAGCGCCAGGCAGGTCTGTTTGTCGATGATGTGCTGTGTGGTTTCGGTGCGACCCACATCACTCCCGTGGAGGAAGTAGTCGAACGGTGCCCGAGCGCATCGAGCCACGTCAAGCCGTTCGGTCCACTCAGCTGACCGCTCGGCCGAAAATATTCGCGGGAACTTCGCCGCCGGTTTGCTCAGCGAACCTCATTCGTTTTCCGAACCGCTCGCCTCGCTGTGCGCGACCGGTTTCGTGATGCCGAACGCGCCCGCGCCGGCCCTCTCGCGGCACGGCGCGGTGGCGGGCACGGCCGCCGCGATGGTCGGCTTCGCGCAGTTCCGTGCGACCGCCGCGGTCGCACCGGCGGTCGGGCTGCTGGGCAACACCGGTCTCGCGGTGGCGATCACGTTGGCCGCCTCGGCGACGCTCGGGTTCCTCGCCCTGGCGGTGGTGAGCCGACGGCGTTCCGCCGCGTGCGCTATGCCGAGCGCGCGAGCGAGCCGAGTGTCCGGTTGATCCCGATACCGGCGGACTTCAGCGGCCCGGCCATCCGGTCGAGGTTCATCCGTGCGGTGGTCGTGGACATCCCGACCGCCCCTACCAGCACCGAATGCGGCCCGAACACGGGGACCGCCGCGCTCACCACGCCCAGAGACATCTCCTCGGCCTCCACCGCGAGCATGTTCTGCCGGACGGTGTCGAGTTGGCGGTACAGCTGCGCCGCCGAGGCCACCGTTCGTCGCGTGAACGCCTGCAGTCCGTTCTCCACCACCTGCGCCACCACATCGGTGGTGGAAAAGGCGAGAATCGCCTTGCCCGTCGCGGTCGCGTACAGCGGCAGCCGTCCCGCGACCCGGGACGGTATCTCGACCGCGCCGTGGCCGGAGAGCTTGTCGATGTACAGCACATCGAGACCGTCGCGGATCGCGAAATGAACCGTCGCGGCCGTCGCGGCATGGAGTTCTTGCAGGTACGGCAGGGCCGCGTCCCGGAGCACCCGTTGCGTCGGCACCAGCTGCCCCAGTTCGAACAGACGCAGGCCGAGACGGTATTTCGTCCCGGATCGTTCGAGGACACCCCACTCGACCAGAGCACTCGCGAGCCGATGCGTCGTCGCCTTGGCGACTCCGCTGCGCCGGGACAGTTCGGTGAGCGACAACGCCACCGACTCGGCGTCGAAGGCTTCCAGCAGCAACCGCGCCTTGCCGAGTACCGATTGCATAGTCGAGCGCCTCCAACGAACCCAGGCGGTCCACTCGCCGGACCAAGTCTGCACACACCATACCGTTGCCTATTCGTCGCTGAACCGCAGCACGCGCCCCGCCGCACGCGCGCGAAAGCAGGCACAGGCAGGGTAGAAAGTCGGCGAATCCGAGTTCGCTGATGGGTTCCCAGGAGGTATATCCATCTGTTACATTATCGATGCGGAGCCTATATAAACACGTGCTGCTCCTTCGTCCGAACGACAACGACGTCACCGGACATCCGACCCGACAACGACGTCGGCAGGCCGACAACGGCGTCGGCCACAAACGGATCCCCTGAACAGCGCCTCGAGCTCCCCATGCATCGCTCGCGACGGTCCAGCAGCGGCCGGCGCCTGCTCGCGCGGCCGTCCGACGTTCCGGCCGATTCGCGCCGCGCGGCACGGAGACGGACCACTCGCGGCGACGCGCCACCCGATCGGATATTGAGCCGGAGGAACCCATCGACATGCCGATCCCCTTCTTGAGCGGGTTCGATTTGATCGCCGCACTCGACGTGCGCAATGTCGAAGCGCATCTCGCCGAGGCCGTCGAGGGCTGTACCGCGTGCGCCACGACCGCCAGGCCGGGGCCCGGCTGCCCCGCAGGTCTCGCCGCACAGATCCGCAATGCCGCGACGGCTCCGCTGACGGCGGTCGAGATCATCGACGGGCTCCTCGCGCTGCGCCGGACGCCACAACCGGACGGCGCGTAGCGCACGCGCACGCGCGTCGTCATCCCGGAATGACGTGGTTCGGAGGACGTCCGCTCCGCGCGGGCTGGGACAAGGAAACCGGACCGCACGCTCCCCAGGCCGCACGTGCCGTGAGCGCTGAGGAGTTCAGCCAGTGAAGTCCACCGGGGCCGACATCTGGCCGGGGGATCAACTCGATGTCGTGGTCTGGGTTCGGGGGAAGCGATGGCCCATGACATCCGCCCACCATGCGCTCAAACGCGACTCGGGCCAGATGATCCGGTCTCGGTCTTCATCGTCGGTGCCGGGCACGTTCGCGTCCTCGATCACGATGCAATTCCTTTGCGCCGTCCAACCTTAGGGGCCCCTCGTTCTCGTGCGGCGCAAGCGATTTCATGACATTTGTCGAACCGGCCGGTGGACGAGCAGCGGGGATGCCCCGATCACATACCGGCGCGACCGCGCTGTCGAGCCGATACGTGCACCGGGTACCACCCGCCGACACAAACAAACCGTTCTTTCGGTGCCAGCTGCCCGCGCGCTGGTCGGCCACCCGCTAACGGATCCTCGTCGCGGCCGAAGCGGAGTTCGCCCGGTACGGCATCGCGTCAACCGCATCGCCGACGCGGCCACAGACCCACATTCCCGCCGCCGAAGACGCCATCCGCCGGATCATCGCGGGAAAACTCGCCGAGATCCGCCGCGGCCGTGCACGCCACCCGCACTACCCAGCACAACATCACCGAACGCCGCGCCGCCGCTGTCCTGGCCGCCCGACGACTGGTCAGCCCGGAGGCAACCCGGGCCGACGGCGGTCGCCAGATCTCGGGGCTTGCCGATCCGGCCCACGAGGTGGTGGGCTGATGGGAGCGTCGCAGCACTCACGCCTCGATACCGCGCACAGTGTTCTCCCGAAGAAAGGCGGTGCACCAGGTACTCGCCGGTGGACGACCGCCGGACGGTAAGCCCCGAGACGACGACGGAGAAACGCATGGACGAGATCGAAGGCACACCGCGGCTCACAGCGTTCCCACGCATCGACGACTACGGGTTCATCTCCGATTGCGAGGTCACCGCCTTGATCGCGCCCAGCGGTGCCATCGAGTGGATGTGCCTGCCGCGCATGGACTCTCCCAGCGTCTTCGCCGCGATACTCGATCGCTCCGCCGGCTCGTTCCGGTTCGCTCCCGCCGACTTCTTGGTGCCCACCGATCGTCGCTACATCCCGGGCACGATGGTCATGGAGACGAGCTGGCGCAGCGGCGAGGGCTGGGCGACGGTGCGCGATGTGCTGCTGGTCGGGCCGTGGCGGCACCAGAAACCCGGCCGCAGCGCCCACCGGCGCACGCCCACGGACTACGACGCCGAGCACATCCTGCTGCGCACGGTGCACTGCGAGACCGGGCAGATCCAGTTCGGGCTCGACTGCCAACCGGCCTTCGACTACGGCAGGCATCGCGCGCGGTGGGAGTACCTCGGCAGTTATCACCTCGCACAGGCCGGCGCCGACGGGACCGATCTGCAGCTGACCTTGAGCACCGACATGCGCTTGGGTCTGGAGGGCACGCACGCGGTCGCCCGCACCCTGTTGAAGAAGGGGGACACCCGGTTCTGCGCGCTCGCCTGGGGCAGTCGTGACGCTCCCGGCGACGTCGCGGAGGCCGAAGAGCGGCTGCTGCGCACGATCCACCACTGGCGGCACTGGCTGGCGGGCGGGCGATTTCCGGACCATCCCTGGACCGCCGAACTCACTCGCAGTGCGCTCACGCTCAAGGGATTGACCTTCGCTCCCACCGGGGCCATCGCTGCCGCCGCCACCACGTCACTACCCGAAACACCTGGTGGTGAGCGTAATTGGGACTACCGCTATTGCTGGATCCGCGACTCCGCCTTCGCCTTGTGGGGCCTGTACACGCTGGGTTTCACCTGGGAGGCGAACGACTTCTTCTCCTACATTCTCGACCTGACCGAAAATGCCCGCGACATGCAGATCGTCTACGGCATCGGCGGCGAGACCGATCTCGCCGAACAGACCCTCCCCCACCTGCGCGGCTACGACAACGCGGGCCCGGTGCGCATCGGCAACGAGGCCTACCGGCAACGCCAGCACGATGTGTGGGGCGCCGCGCTGGACGCGGTCTATCTCTACGGCCGTCATCAAGATCAGATCGATGCGCGGGCCTGGCCGCTGCTGGGCCGTGCGGTCAAGAGCGCCCTCACCTACTGGCGCGAGCCCGACCACGGCATCTGGGAAGTCCGCGGACAGCCCAGGCACTTCACCTCGAGCAAGGTCATGTGCTGGGTCGCCGCCGACCGCGGCGCCCGGCTGGCCCGCATCCACCAGGACTTCGCCCGCGCGCACCGGTGGCAACAGGCCGCCGACGAAATCCACGCCGACATCTGCGCACACGCGGTCGACTCCCGGGGAGTGTTCACCCAGTACTACGGCAGCACCTCGCTGGACGCTTCGACCCTGCTCATCCCACTGGTACGTTTCCTGCCACCCGAGGACGAGCGGGTGCGCAACACCGTGCTGGCCATCGCCGAGGAACTGACCGAAGACGGTCTCGTCCTGCGGTACCGCGTCGACGAGACCGACGACGGATTCGCCGGGGAGGAAGGCGCTTTCACGATCTGCTCGTTCTGGCTGGTATCGGCGCTGTCGGAGGTCGGCGAGAAGAAGAAAGCCAAGCAGCTGTGCGAGAAACTGCTCGGCTACGCCAGCCCCCTCGGCCTCTACGCCGAGGAGATCGATCCCCGAACCGGCCGACACTGGGGCAACTATCCGCAGGCGTTCACCCACCTCGCCCTGATCAATGCCGTCATGCACGTCATCCAGGACGAGCAAGCGATCCTGCGGCAGGCGCTCGGCGGTGAATCGATCGCACCGCGACTGGACGACGCATCGCTCACCCGGGGATACATCCACCGCTGACCAGAACCCTGATCGGCGAAACCCGCTGCGCCCCAACGGCGGGCGGCCTTCGCGCCGCCACGTCAGCGGAGTCGGTACTATCGCGTTCGACTGTTAACAGGACTAAGGATTCCATTGAAGGGCTCGACGATGGCGATGCTCGGCATCGCCGCGACCGCGGCATTCGGCATGACCACCGCCCCCGCGACCGCTGACCCGGTGGCAGACAAATCTCGTGTCGTCGGCACCGAGGACGGCTGGGAGGTGCGGATCAGCAAGACCGCCGAAGACGTCCAGCGCGTACCCAATCTCGCCGCGACACCGTTCACCAGGGAAGGATTCGTCACCTTGTCGGCCGCGGCCGACATCGGCGGCGAGGGCCGGGAGGCGGTGAACTCGGGAACGCTGCAATTGGGATACCAGATCGGCTGCCAGATAGACGTTTCCAACGGCCTGACCGTGGGCATCTCCGCGGCTATCGGCCCGAGCGCCACGGTGACCGTCGCCCCCTCGCCCGGCCTCGGGGTCGGCGGCAGCGCGCTGGCCCTGCCGAGCATGTCGACGACCATCAAGCCGGGCACCATCAACAGCATCACGCTGGGGACGAAACCGCTTGCCGGACCGCACGGCTCGATCTCCGTCGATCAGATCCAGATCAAGATAGATGCGTGCGCGGGCGCGGTGAGCCTGCGCTCGTTCGCGATCGTGTCGATATCCACGGCGACGGCGGACAATTCGGTCGCGGTCTACGGTGACCCGATATGGCTGTGACGCACGGACGAGCGCCGCGACGCTGGATGGCGCCGATCGGCGTGTCGGTTTCGCTGATCATCGCCGCGGCCACCGCCTCCGCCGAGCCGATCGTGCCGGTCGGCCCGGGACCGAACTGCGGCGAACCACCCTCCTCCGCCACCGCTTGCGGCAACGACAAGCCCGTACCCGGGACGCGCGGCGGGCCTGCCGCGCCGCCACCGGCACTGCCGTTGCAAGTGCTGGCGCCCCCGCCCGCCAAGTCGGCACCCAATACCAATACGCCCGCCGGTGCGCTGGTTCCGCCCGCGCCGGGACCGGGCTCGGGCACCCCGATCGTTCCGGTCGGATAACCAACGGGCCGGTCGCCGTTGCTCCGCCGGGCACGGCGACCGGCCCCGTCGATTCACCGCGAGCAGGATCGCCGCTGGACATGCGCGCACAGATCGGCTCCGACCACTCGCTCGCCCGCACAGCGGTGTGATTCCGCCGCTTCTCCCCCGGTCGACGCCAGGATCTCTCCGGGACTGTGATCCACCGGAAACCGACATCCCGCAGGGCATATCGGCCGCGCTGGAATCTGGATGAATTTATTGCTCATCGCAGCGAATCGTCGCAGCTCAGGAGCGGTCTTCCGGGGTGAACGACGCGGGCTGTGAACGGCTTACGGCCTCGTTCGAGGTCGATAATTCCGATGTCCGAAGGCTGGTCGACCCGCCAGTCGGGTGATTCGCCGTTGATCACGCCCACCGAACAGGAATCACCGCCGATGAGTTTCCTTTGGTACATCCCGAATCAGGTCACGCCGGGACACCGCGGCGACACCATCGTGGCCGACCACAACAGCCTCGACACCCTGACCGCTCAGGCGAAGGCGCTCGAGGAGCACGGGTGGCAGGGCGCGTTGCTCGGGACCGGGTGGGGTCGCCCGGACACCCTCACCGTCGCAACGGCTCTCGCCGCCAGGACCACGAGTTTCGAGCCGCTGATCGCGATCAGACCGGGCTACTGGCGTCCGGCGAACTTCGCATCGGCCGCGGCGACCCTCGACCACCTCTCCGGCGGCCGGGTGCGGGTTAACATCGTGTCGGGTAAGGACGATCTCGCGGCCTACGGCGAGACCGAGGGCGATCAGGCCGAGCGTTACGCCCGCACCAAAGAGTTCCTCCAACTCGTCCGTCGGCTGTGGACGGAGGAGAACGTCACCTACCGGGGTGAGTACTACCAGGTCAGCAATTCCACCGCGCTGCCGCGGATCGTCCCGCGCGGTGAGCGCCGCCACCCGAAGCTCTACTTCGGCGGTGCGTCGGAGGCCGCGGAGCGGGTAGCGGCGACCGAGGCCGACGTCCAGCTCTTCTGGGGCGAGCCCCTGTCGGGAGTCAGGGAACGGATCGAGCGCCTGCGGTCGCTGGGCGAGGAACTCGGTCGCGAGCATGCGCCACTGGAGTTCGGCCTGCGGGTCACCACTTTCGTCCGCGACACCACCGAGCAGGCCTGGGCCGAGGCGGAGGCGAAGGTCGCGGAGATGGCCGACAACCACCACGCCCCCGTGCCGAACCCACATCGCCGGACCGCCGTGGGACAGCAGCGACTGCTGGATCTGGCCGCGAAGGGCGAGGTGCTCGACGACAACCTCTACACCACACCCGGGAAGTTCGGCGCGGGTGGCGCCGGGACCACCTGGCTGGTCGGCTCCCCCGAAGACGTCGCCAAGTCGCTGCGCAAGTACCAGGATCTCGGCATCACGCACTTCGTGCTCTCCGACACCCCGTATCTGCGCGAGATCGAGCGCCAAGGCAACCAGCTGCTTCCGTTGCTGCGAGATTGACGAGACCGAGACGGGGCAGCGCACACGCCGCCCCTCCCGACCGCTTGCGCGAGGTCAGAGTTCCAGGCCGGTCCCGTGCACGCCGTGCTCGTCGATGAGTGCGAGTTCGTCGTCGGTGAACGCGGGGAAGTTCAACGCCGCGATGTTGTGGTCGAGCTGCGCGGTGGAACTCGCGCCGATCAGCGCCGAGGTCACTTCGGGGCGCCGCAGCACCCACTGCAGCGCCAGCTGCGCGAGCGACTGGCCCCGCGCCTGGGCGATCTTGTCGAGCGCGGCGGTGCGCTGCCGGTAGGTCTCGTCGATGACGTCCGGCGACAGGAAGCTGCTGTTGTGTGCCCGCGCCCCGTCGGGAATCGTCTCCAGGTACTTGTCGGTCAACAGTCCCTGGGCCAGCGGCGAGTAGACGATCGCGCCGAAGCCGTCCTCGCGGGCGGTGTCCAGCAAGCCGTTACGTTCGGGGCGGCGGTCGTAGATCGAGTAGCGCGCCTGGTGGATCAGCAGCGGGACGCCCGCCTTACGGAGCAGCTCGGCGGCCTCGTGGGTGCGGTCGGGCGCGTAATTGGACAGGCCGATGTACAGCGCCTTGCCGTGTTGCACCGCGCTGACCAGCGCGCCGACCGTCTCCTCCAGCGGCGTGCTCGGATCCGGGCTGTGATGGTAGAAGATGTCGACGTACTCGGTGCCCAGGTCGCGCAGGCTGTGTTCGAGCGAGGTGAGGATCGACTTACGCGAACCGCCCCTGAGGTAAGGGCTGGGCCCGATCGGGTTGCCCGCCTTGGTCGAGAGGATCAGCTCGTCGCGATAGGGGGCGAGGTCCTTGGCGAGCACCGCCCCGAAGTTCTTCTGGGCGGCGCGATGCGGGGGACCGTAGCGGTCGGCGTTGTCGAAATGCGTGATGCCGAGATCGAAAGCGTGCAGGATGATCTCGCGTTGCGTCGCGAACGGGTAATCGGTGCCGAACTTCTGCCACAAGCCGAAGGAGAAGGCAGGAAGGTCGAGGCCGGAGTTGCCGGTCCGGCGGTACGGGACCTTTTCGTACCGGTCGTCGGCGGCGGCGTAGGTCAGATCGAAGGGGCCATAACTCATCGGTGTGTATCTCTTCCTTTCGATGCGTGATCACGGAGAGTGGACCACTTCCGTCCCCGCCGTTGCGACCGGTCGGCTCACGCTGATCGAAACCCATGGTCGCCGGGCACGGCCACCCAGGGTATTTCCCATCGATCGAGCTGATCCGAATCGTTGACACCCCGTTCGCGATCACGGTCGTGCCCGTGCCCGTACCGCCGCTCACCGCCGTGGCCACGTGTTATCCGAAGCCACTGATTCCCGCGCGGCGACCGGCCATTGATTCGGCCGAAGCCGGTGATTCCCGCCATGGTCATCGTCGGGCGGGTACGCGCCGGTTCGCGCGTTGCACGGCACGACATTCGCGCATGGAGAGAAACGGGAGACGATGGCACCGAAACCACTGCACCTCGGCGTCGCGCTCGACGGGGCGGGCTGGCATCCGGCCGCATGGCGGGAGCCGAACTCCCGGCCCGCCGAGTTGTTCAGCCCCGGTTACTGGACCGAGTTGGTCGCGACGGCGGAACGGGCACTGCTCGATTTCGTGAGCATCGAGGACAGCCTGCGAATCCCCGGTGAGCGGCACGCACCGTCGGACGACGCCGTCGATCAGGTGCGAGCCAGGCTCGACGCCCATCTGATCGCCGCGCGGGTCGCCCCGGTCACCCGGCACATCGGGCTCATCCCGACCGTGACGACCACGCACACCGAACCCTTCCACGTCTCCAAGTCGATCGCCACGCTCGATTACACGTCGCGTGGCCGGGCGGGCTGGCAGGCGCGCGTGTCCGGGACGGCCGAGGAAGCGGCCCACTTCGGACGCCGCTCGGTGCGCGATCTCAGCACCGCCGAAATCGCGGAAGCGATCGCTTCCGGGAGCTTTCCCGGCCACGTCCACGATCTGTTCGACGAAGCCGCCGACGCCGTCGAAGTGGTACGGCGGTTGTGGGACAGCTGGGAAGACGACGCGGAGATCCGCGATGTGGCAACCCGCCGGTTCATCGATCGCGACAAGCTGCACTACATCGACTTCGAGGGCCGCTTCTTCAGCGTCCGTGGGCCATCGATCACGCCGCGTCCGCCCCAAGGGCAGCCGGTGGTTGCGGCTCTGGCGCACGGCCCGCTGATCTACGAATTCGCCGCCCGCGGTGCGGATCTGGTCTTCGTCACGCCCACGCGCGACGAAGGCCCCGGCCCGATCCTGGAGCAAGTCGCGTCCGCCGCGGCCCGAGTGGGACGCGCCGGTGCGCCGCTGCGGGTCTATGCCGACATCACCGTCTTCCTCGATACCGACGAGGAGCCGGGTCCGCAGCGGCTGTCCCGGTTGAGCGCGCTCGCGCGTGCCGAATTCGATTCCGACGCCCCTGTTTTCGCGGGAAGTGCGGACGAACTCGCCGATCTGCTCACCGACTGGAGCGAGCGGGGAATCGACGGGTTCCGTTTGCGGCCCGGCGTGGCGGTCGACGATCTGGCAGCGGTAGCCGACCGGCTCGTGCCCGCGCTGCAACGGCGCGGTGTGTTCCGCACCGGCTACCCGGACGGCTCGCTGCGCGCGCTGCTCGGCCTGCCCACCGACGTCCCCAATCGTTACGCGACTGCCTGAGCGAGGTCACCATGAGCACCCCACGTAAGCAGATCATCCTGGGCGCCTACCTCGGCGGCGTCAACCATCACACCGCCTGGTGGCATCCGGAGGCGGGCAGCCAGATCGATTTCAGCAGTTTCGAACACACCGCGCGCACCGCCGAACGCGGCAAGTTCGATTTCTTCTTCCTCGCCGAAGGGCTCATCCTGCGCGAACGCGCCGGCAAGATCTTCGATCAGGACATCATCGGCCGTCCCGACACGTTCACCGTGCTCGCCTCGATCGCCGCGGTCACCGAGCATCTCGGCCTCGCGGGCACCATCAACGCCACCTTCAACGAGCCCTACGAACTGGCCCGGCAGTTCGCCAGCCTCGACCATCTCTCCGGCGGCCGCGCCGCCTGGAACGTCGTGACCTCGTTCGACGCCTTCACCGGCCAGAACTTCCGGCGCGGCGGATTCCTCGATCCCGCCGACCGCTACGCCCGCGCCGAGGAGACACTGAATGCCGTTCGCGCCCTCTGGGACTCGTGGGACACGAACGACATCGTCGCCGACAAGGACGCCGGACGGTTTCTGGACCGGCCGGATGCCGGGGCATTCGCTTTCCGCGGCAGCCAGTTCGACATCTCCGGTCGGTTCACCGTGCCGCGCAGCCCACAGGGCAGGCCGGTGATCCTGCAAGCCGGTGTGTCACCGCAAGGGCGAGCCTTCGCCGCCGCCAATGCCGACGCCATCTTCTCCCCGTACGGCAAATTGCCCGAGGCCGCGGACTTCTACCGCGACATCAAGTCGCGCGCGGTAGCGGCGGGGCGGGCGGCCGGCGACATCAAGATTCTGCCGTCGGCGAGTTTCGTTCTCGGGGACACCGAGGCCGAGGCGATCGAGAAATACCATGCCGTCCGCAACGAGCAGGTCACCGGACAGACCGCGTTGATTCTGCTGGAGCAGATCTGGAACCGCGACCTGTCCGGCTACGATCCGGAAGGGCCGGTGCCCGACATCGATCCGGACCCCGACGCTGCGCCGATCATCCAGGGCCGCGCCTTCCTGCATCAAGACCGCTTCGCCACCGCCGAACGTCTGCGCCAGGTCGCCGAGACGAAGAAGCTCTCGCTGCGCGAGGTGGTGATCGACCAATTCGAGCGCGGTCCCTTGGTCGGAACCCCCGCACAGGTCGCGGAGAAGATCGACACTTTCGTTCAGAACGACGGGTCCGACGGTTTCATTCTCGGTTCCCACCTCGTGCCATGGGGCCTGGACGAATTCGTCGACCGAGTGGTGCCGCTGTTGCAGGACCGTGGTGCACTGCGCACCGAGTACACCGGGACCACCCTGCGTGACAATCTCGCCCTGCCGAACGTGCGCTCGGCGAAGACGGTTTCGGCCGACGCCTGAGTTCGCGGCGGCCCGTGGTGTCGACCGCAGCGCCCACGCCTGCCACGTCCGGCATCGAACGCCACCGATGCCGGACGTGGCGGCGCCGGAGCGTGGACACTCGCCATCGGTGGGCAGAGGCGGAAGTGACCGGGGATCACGCCCCGTCGGGTCCGGGTTCGCCGAGAACCTCCAAGGCTTCCTCGAGGGTGGCGACGTAGGGAGCCTCGGGCGGTAGCCGGACCGTGGACCAGCCCGGCCCGGCGACCAGCAGCCGCCCCGCCGTCTCTCGCACGGCCCGAAGCGTTCCCGCGGTGGCGGTCGCGGGCAGCTGCGACCAGAGCACGAGTACGCAGGGCCGATCATGGTGCGCCAAGGCTTCGGTCAAAGCCGAGTCGGGCACCGCCGCGCCCAGCAACAACGCGACGACGCCCCGCTCGGCCAGCGCGGCACGCAATACTTCCAGGGGCAACACGTGGTTCTCCCCCGCGGTACAGGCCAAGAGCACCGGCGGTTGCGAACCCGGACGCCGGACCGGCGGGAACATGCGGTGCAATCCCGCGATCACCGCCCAGGACAACAGATGTTCCACTTCGATCAGCCCCCGACCGGCGTCCTGTGCCGCGACGATCGTCCCGAATGCCGGACGGCACAACCCGTTCCACGTCGCGACCACACCATCGCGCGCCAGCCGAGCCATGATCAGAGTCAGCGCGACATCGGGTTCCAGTTGTTCGGCGGCGACCAGGAGAGCGCTGCGACCCTCTGATGCTCGCGGAGCTTCGGCGAGCGCCTGCTGTGCCGCACCGGCCGGTGTGGCGCCCGCTTCGATAAGCGCGATCATCCTCCGCAAGGTCGTGATGTCGGATTCGGAATAGCGGCGGTGCGCTCCCGGCCGATGCCTCGGCGGGCCGATCGCGTACCGCTGGTTCCAGCTGCGCAGGGTGGCGACCGGAACGCCCAGCCGCTTCGCCACCGCGCCCACCGCGTACCGGGCGGACCCCTGGTCAACCATCGCGGGACCGCATCCGCCGCATGTCTCCGCTCCTTTCGGAAGAAGTCGAATGATGCATCGATTTTGCATCAAAAATGGCGTAGCGTGAAGCCTTGCAAGCCCGAGCACCAAAGGAGAACGTCATGGATCGACTCATTCTCACGCGATCGGTGGGGCTGACGACCGGCGTCGGCGTGGCGTGGCTGGGCATGCTGTTCGCCGCACCCGCCGCCACCGCCGCCCCCGCGGAGTGCCCCGCACCCGGCCTCGCCGCGACGCGGATCGCCGACAGCACCGCCTCCTGCTCGGCGAGCAGTGCCGCGGGCGGCGCCGCGGCGGCCTATGGCTTCGACGCGGACGCCACCGCGGGTGCCGCACCGAACAGCCTGTCCCTGGCCATCGCGCAGAACGGCGGGGTGGCGACCTCGAACTCGACGTACCTGTCGGGCCCTGCCGCGATCGCCATCGGACCCGGCGCGACGGTCACGACCACCGGCGCGCGCCCAGGGTTGTCGATCGGCATCGCCGGTCCCGGCGCGACGGTCACGGTTACCGGCACCTCGACGCCGACCTGCGCGGGCGGGTTCGGCTTCGCGGGCGACTTCCAGACATTGCAGGGCTGCTTTTCGCCTCGATAGTGCATCGTTATACGTAGCATCTGAGACATGCGGGTAATGGCCCGAGGCGTGGAAGGGGATCGAGAATGAGCATCACGTGGTCCGAATCGACAGTGTCCGAACCGGTCGGTGGCATCCCGGCACTGGGCGCCGCCCCCTTCTCGCAGTGGCGGGAAGCGGTGCGGTGGGCAGTGCTCGGCGAGCTGGAAGATTTCCTCCTGCGGGCATGCCCTACGCCGCTTCATCGCCTCGGCGCACACGACGTTCTGCGGCAATACGCCACAGGCGGGAAGTGCTTGCGGTCGACGTTCATGTATCTCGGCTGGCTGTGCGGCGGACCGGACGATCCGGCCGCGCTGCGTGCGGCAGCCGGTCTGGAACTACTGCACGCGTTCGCGCTGCTCCAGGACGACGTCATGGACCGGTCCGCGACGCGACGCGGCGCCCCGTCCGCACATGTCCGGTTCGCCAGGGCGCACCGCAGCATCGGCGCGCCCGGCTCTTCCACCAGGTACGGCGAGTCCGCGGCGATCCTGCTCGGGGACATGTGCCTGGTGTGGGCCGAGCAGATGCTCCGCGAAAGCGGGCTCGCCGAATCTGCGCTCGCGCACGCGTGGCCGCGCTACGACAACATGCGGGTGGAACTCGCGACGGGTCAGTTCGCGGATCTGCTCAACGACGCGCGCACCGAGCCCGCGCTGGCCTCGGTCCTGGCGATCGCGCGGGTCAAGTCCGGCAACTACACGGTGCGATGCCCGTTGGAGATGGGCGCCGCGATGGCGGGCTGCGATGCGGCCGTCCTGGACGCGCTCGGCCGGTACGGCGCCGCGGTCGGCGAGGCATTCCAGTTGCGTGACGACATTCTGGGCATCTTCGGGTCGCAGGCCGTCACCGGCAAACCCGCGGACGGCGATCTCGGGGAACGCACCGCGACCAGCGTCGTCGTCCTCGCACGGGAGATGGCGACCCCCTCGGCCCGAACCGAATTGTCCCGGCTCCTGCATCACCCCCAGCTCGGTCCCGCGGAGGTCGACCGCGCCAGGATGCTGATCATCGAGTCCGGGGCGCCCGAGCGGATCGAGACGATGATCGCCGACTTGCTCACCTGCGCCGACAACGCTTTGCACACGGCGAATTTCGGCGCACCGATGCGCGCCGCACTGAAGCACATGGCCACCGCATGCACCGAACGCGTTGCCTGACCAGGAGGTTTTGCTCGATGCGCACCGTCGAAGGCGCGACCGACCGGGTGGTGGTCGTCGGAGCCGGGCTCGCGGGATTGTCCGCGGCCCTGCATTTGGCAGGCCGCTCGCGCGAAGTGATCGTAGTGGAACGCGAAGCGGTACCGGGCGGCCGGGCCGGGCACGCCGATTCGGCAGGTTATCGCCTCGACACCGGCCCGACGGTTCTGACCATGCCCGATATCGTCGACAGCGTCTTCGCGGCTGCCGCGGCGCGCAGCGCCGACTATTTGCAGTTGGTGCCCGTCGAACCGGCGTATCGGGCATATTTCGCCGGAGGCCGGAGGCTGGAGGTACACACCGACGCCGCGCGGATGGAAGCGGAGATCCGCCGGTTCGCCGGCGCAGACCAGGCCGACGGCTATCGCCGCCTGCGGCGTTGGCTGACGCGCTTGTACCGAGCGGAGATGGACCGGTTCATCGCGGCGAACTTCGACTCACCGCTGTCCATGGTGACCCCCGCTCTCGCCCGGCTGATCGCCTTGGGTGGTTTCGGCCGCTGGGATCGCGCCGTCGCGCGCTACATTCCCGACCCGGAATTGCGGCGTGTCTTCACCTTTCAATCGCTGTACGCGGGCGTCGCGCCCAGCCGGGCGCAGGCCGCCTACGCGGTCATCGCCTACATGGACACCGTCGGCGGTGTGTTCTTTCCGCGCGGTGGGATGCGTGCGCTTCCCGAGGCGCTGGCCGCCGCGGCGACCGAGGCCGGTGTCCGATTCCGCTATGGCACCACCGTGACCGCCCTGGAGCGCACGGGCTCGCGGATCACCGGGGTACGCACCGACGACGGCGACCGAATCTCCTGCGACGCAGTGGTATTGACGACCGAACTGCAGGAGGCCTATCGCCTGATCGCGCGCACACCACGTCGGCCGGTGCCGCTGACCGCCGCGCCCTCGGCAGTGATCGTCCATTTGGGGTGTGCGCCCACGGCCGGGATAGCGCACCACAATCTGCTGTTCGGCGCCGCCTGGGAGGAGTCGTTCCACGACATCATCGTCCGCGGGCAGGTGATGCGCGATCCTTCGCTGCTGGTCACCCGTCCCTCGGCTACCGATCCGTCTACGGCTCCGCCCGGACGGGACCTGCTATATGTGCTCGCCCCGGTGCCGAACCTGGAACGCGGCCGAATCGATTGGGAGCGGGCGGGAACCGGCTATGCCGAGCAACTACTCGAGGTCGCTCAGGATCGTCTCGGCTCGGTCTTCGGCGATGCCGAGATACTGCGCGTGGACACACCGGCCGACTGGGCGCGCCGCGGCATGCTCGCCGGGAGCCCGTTCGCGCTGGCGCATACGTTCGCCCAAACCGGTCCGTTCCGACCGGCCAACATGATCCGCGGTGTCGACAATGCCGTATTGGCCGGTGGCTCGACCGTGCCGGGGGTGGGAATCCCGCCGGTGCTGATCTCCGGCCGACTGGCCGCGGATCGCATCACCGGCCCCCAGCCCGCGCGGCCGCGCCACATCGTCACCCCGCTCGCCACCAGCCGCATCGATCGACAACTGTGATCGGAATCGAGATGACCCGCACCGACCTCGACACCACCCGGCTCAGCGACCCGCGACTGCACCGGTCCTACCGGTACTGCCGCCGGCTCAACGCACGCCATGGAAAGACCTTCTTCCTGGCGACCCGTTTGCTCGCACCGGATCAGCGCCCCGCGGTCCACGCCCTATACGGATTCGCCCGCCGAGCCGACGACATCCTCGACGAGTTCGACCCGCGTCTCGATATCGCCGAACGTGGTTCGCGGCTCGAAGACCTCGCGGGCCGTTTCCGCGACCGCGCCGCCGACACCGACGCCGTTCTCCCGGCAGTTCTGGACACTGCCGATCGCTATCGCATTCCAGTGGAGCTGTTCGACGCCTTCCTCGCATCGATGCGAATGGATTTGACCGTGACCGACTATCCCGATCGCGCCGCGCTCGACACCTACGTCTACGGGTCGGCCGAAGTGATCGGATTGCAGTTGTTGCCGATTCTGGGCACCGGCTGTGCCGATGCGGCCGCGCCGTATGCCGCCGCGCTCGGCAAGGCATTCCAGCTGACCAACTTCCTGCGGGATGTCGGCGAAGACCTGCTGCGTGACCGGGTGTATCTACCCGCCGACGAACTGGCCGCGTTCGACGTCGATCGCGATCTCTTGCGCTGGTGCGTCACCCGGCGGCGTACCGAGCCCCGGGTACGCGGCGCCCTGGCGGCGCAAATCGCCCGCACTCGCGACATCTACCGCTTCGCCGCCGCCGGAATCGCCCTGCTGCACGGGCGTTCGCGCCCCTGCGTCGCGACGGCGACGACGCTGTACTCGGAGATCCTCGACCGCATCGAGGACAGCGACTTCGCCGTGTTCGATCACCGCGCCACCGTGCCGAACCGGCGGCGAGCGCGAGTCGGCGCGACGGGCCTGGTCGAGGCGTGGTGGGCACGCCGAGCGGGCCGGTGATCGCTGCGGCGACAACGGTGCCGCGGCCCGCGACGGACTTCCGCCGCCCGGTGCGGACCTGCCTGTCCCGGAGGCGGATTCGTTGTCCCGAGCGTGGCGGCTGGTCGTCAGTATCCTGATGTCGTGATTACGCTCAGAAAAGAAGACGGTGCGGCGGACCTCGCGGGTATCACGAAATTGAGTGTGGGAGTGAGCTGGGATCCGTCGTCCGGAACGAGCGGCGGCGCACTCGGCTGGGCACGCCGCAAACGCGGTGTGGACCTCGATCTGATCGCTGTCCTCATGCAGGGCAACGACCCGGTGCGCTTCGCGGGGCTCGATTCGCTTGACCCGTTGGGCAACGGCTCGGTCGCGCACACCGGTGACGAGCAGACCGGCGCCGCTTCCGGTGACGACGAGACCATCCACGTCACCTTCGCCGACGTCCCCACCGCGATCGACGCCATCGTCTTCGTCGCGGCCGCCTTCAAGAAGGGCAGTTCGTTCGACAAGGCGAACAACATCTCCTTCAAGATCTACGACGCCACCGGCGGCAACACCCAGCAAGTCGCCGACATCTGGCCCTCGCTGCTCGGGACCGACAACGCCAACGCGGTCGCTCGCGCCTTCCGGAACGGCGCTGTGTGGCAGCTGGAAGTCCTCAATCGCCAAGGCAAGATCAAGCAGGGCGACATGCAGGCGCTGTTGCGCTTCGCCATGCAATAGCACCTGCGGATGCCACGGGCCGCGGTCCGCGTGGCCCACCCGCAAACCGATCGCAACAAGTGTCCACGTCTTCGAATCGCTGTGATGAGCGGATTCCGGCAATCAGTGGACAGCACCCAGTTACTCTGGGTCGATGCGATCTCGGTTCCGTCGGTACGTCCTGGCCGCGCTCGCCGCCGCGGCAGCCACCCTGCTTCTCGCCACGCAATCCGCGGCCATCCCGCCGATACAGCCGGTCGCCGGCCTACCGGCGCTGGGCGGAGACTTCCTCTGGGGCGTATCGACCTCCGGCTTCCAGTCCGAAGGTCATGCGCCGGACAGCAATTGGACCCGATACGTCGGCGCGACCCCTGGCTACGACGCCCTCGGTGATTCCGTCGACTTCTACGGCCGCTATGCCTCCGATATCCAGCTCGCGGCGGACCTGGGCGTGCGGGTGTTCCGGATCGGGATCGAGTGGGCCCGAGTGCAACCCGCGCCGGGAGTGTGGGACGAAGGCGCGTTCCGCTTCTACGACGCGGTGATCTCGAGCGTCGAGCGGGCCGGTATGCGACCGATGATCACGCTCGACCACTGGGTGTACCCCGGCTGGGCCGCCGACCGAGGGGGCTGGCGCAATCCCCGCATGGTCGAGGATTGGCTGGCCAACATGCGCAACGTCGTGGATCGCTACGCAGCACGCAACCCGTTGTGGGTCACCGTGAACGAGCCCGTCGCCTACATCGTGCACGAGGTCCGCCACGGCGCCGCGGATGCCGGCGAGATGCTCGAGCGGGTCGCACAGGCACACAATGCCATCTACGACTACATCCACCAGAAGCAGCCGGGCGCACAGGTGACCAGCAACATGGGTTACGTCGCCGGTTCGGAGGCGCAGGTGAACGGCCCGCTGATGGACCGCATCGCCGATCGGCTCGACTATGTGGGTGTCGACTACTACTTCGCCTTCGACCCGGCGCAGTCGCTGATCGAGTCCATCCTCCGGGCCAGCGGTTCGGCGATGCCCACGCTGCCCGGACCGCAGATCTGGGAGCTGCCGTTACGCACCGAAGGCATCTACTATGCGCTGCAATACTATTCGCGCCGGTTGCCCGGTAAACCGCTCTACGTCGTCGAGAACGGGATGCCGACCGAAGACGGCCGTCCACGCGCCGATGGCTATGTTCGCGGCGATCACCTTCGCGACACCGTCTATTGGATCCAGCGCGCCAAGGCCGACGGCATGAACATCATGGGCTACAACTATTGGAGCCTCACCGACAACTACGAATGGGGAAGCTACACCCCCCGATTCGGCCTCTACACCGTGGACGTCCGTACCGACCCGTCCCTCACCCGCCGCCCCACCGACGCCGCCGGCGCCTACACGCAGGTCATCGCCGCGGGCGGAGTGCCCGACGGCTACCGTCCCACCCGCGGTCCGGCCCTCTGTGTGTTCGTCGATCCCCCGGCCAGCTGCATGACTCCGGTAGCGGAGCGGTAGACGGACGCCCGCGCCGACCTGGACACCGCGGTCACGGCGTGCGCCATTTCTCGTCGGTCAACAAGGTGCTGGCCTGCGGGCCCATCAGAAGCATGCCGCCGTCCACCACGTAGGACGCGCCGGTGACATAACTCGCCTCGGGTGCCGCGAGAAACGCCACGACGGCAGCGACCTCCTTCGCGTGCCCGGTTCGGCCCAGCGGCACGCCGGGACGGGACTGCGCGCGGGGATCGACGTCTTCCTGGCCGGTCATCGGTGTCGAAATCTCCCCCGGCGCGACCGAATTGACGGTGATGTCGTACTCGGCGAGTTCCAGCGCCAATACTTTCGTCAGTGCGCCGAGTCCCGCTTTGGCCGCGCAGTACGGTGCGGCGCCCACCCGGGGAGCGTGTTCGTGCACGCTGGTGATGTTGATGATCCTGCCCCCGTTGCCCGCGGCGATCATATGTCCGGCCGCGCGCTGGGAACAGACGAACGCGCCGTCGAGGTCGACCGACAGCACGTGCCGCCAGGTGTCGAAGTTCATCTCCATCGCCTTCTGCGCGGACCCGGTACCCGCGCAGTTCACCAGCACATCGAGGCCACCGAGTTCGTCGGCGAGTTCGTCGATCACCGACCCGGCGGACGACGGGGCCGCCAAGTCGAGACGGCGCACGGCGGCGGTCCGGCCGTGTTCGCGCACCTGCGTCGCGGTGTCCTCCGCACCGCGCTGGTCGCTGTGGAACGTCAGCCCCACATCGGTCCCGCCCGCCGCGAGCGCGACGGCGATCGAAGCACCGATTCCGGAGTCTCCCCCCGTCACCACGGCTCGCCGCGGAGTGCCTGCTCGTTCTTCCGGTAGTGGAGCTGTGGTAGCCATGTCCAGCGACTACCCGGGCGGGCACAGACCACACCACCTCCCGCGGCCACCACGCGCGTGACGATTCCTCCTCGACCTCGTAACGCCGAGGCGACGTTACGCGGATTCCGATCGCGGGTAACCGCCCTGGAACGAGCCGAGAGGAGGGTGCCGCGATGACTGCTCCCTGGTGGCGCGATGCCGTGATCTATCAGATCTACATCCGCAGTTTCGGCGACGGCAACGGCGACGGCCTCGGCGATATCGCCGGTATCCGGTCTCGACTGCCCTATCTGCGTGACCTCGGAGTGGACGCGATATGGGTCACGCCCTGGTATCCGTCGCCGATGGCCGACGGAGGATACGACGTCTCCGACTACCGCGACATCGACTACCGGTTCGGCACCCTCGCGGAGGCCGAAGAGCTGATCACCGAGGTGCACGCGCAGGATATGCGCATCGTCGTGGATCTGGTCCCCAACCACACATCGGATCAGCATCCTTGGTTTCAGCAGGCAGTGGCGGCCGGGCCGGACTCGCCGGAGCGAGCCCGTTACCTCTTCCGGCCCGGCGCATCCTCCGGCGGTCCGCCGAACAATTGGCGGAGTGTGTTCGGTGGCCCCGCGTGGACCCGAGTGGCGGACGGGCAGTGGTATCTGCACCTGTTCGACGTCCACCAGCCGGACCTGGACTGGGAGCACCCGGACGTCCGTGCCGAGTTCGAGTCGATCCTGCGTTTCTGGCTGGATCGGGGCGTGGACGGCTTCCGCATCGACGTGGCGCACGGCTTGGTCAAACACCCCGATCTACCGGATATCGAAACCGATCACGAGGACATGATGGAGCCGCCGGATCGGACCGACCATCCGCACTGGGACCGGCCGGACGTACACGAGATCTATCGCGGCTGGCGCAAGATCGCGGATTCCTATGGGCCGGATCGGGTCTTCGTCGCCGAAGCGTGGGTGGCCAAACCCGAGCGCCTCGCCTGCTACGTGCGTGCGGACGAACTGCACACGGCATTCAACTTCGACTTCCTGCGGTGTTCCTGGCATGCCGACGCGCTGCGTGCCGTGGTCGACTGCACGACCGAGGCGTTGGCCGCGGTGGGCGCGCCACCCACGTGGGTGTTGTCCAACCACGACATCACCAGGCATGTGACCCGCTACGGGCGGGCCTCCACCCGCGGCGGCGGTTCCCAGCACGAACCGCACGGTCCCGTCGATGTCGGGCTGGGCCGTCGCCGTGGCAGGGCGGCGCTGCTGCTGATGCTCGCGCTCCCCGGCAGCGCCTACCTCTATCAGGGCGAGGAACTCGGCTTGGAGGAGGTCGAAGATCTCCCGCCAGAGGTGCTACAGGATCCGACCTGGGAGCGCTCCGGCCACACCGCCCGCGGCCGCGACGGGTGCCGTGTGCCACTGCCGTGGAGCGGATTCCGGCCGCCATTCGGATTCGGCCCGGTCGACACCCATCCCTGGCTGCCGCAGCCACAGCGCTGGGTGTCGCTGACCGCCGAATTGCAGAAGCGGGAGCCGGACTCGATGCTCGACCTCTATCACCGGGCGCTGCGTCTGCGCCGGGACCATCCGGCCCTCGGAGAGGGCTCTTGGACCTGGCTGCCCAGTGCGCCGGGTGTTCTGGCTCTCCAACGCTCTCCCGGCCTGGTGTGCATCGTGAACGTTTCGAACGCGCCGACCACGCTGCCCAGGCACGAGCGGCTGTTGCTGTCCAGCGAGCCTTTGCAGGACCGCGTCCTGCCCGCCGACAGCGCGGCCTGGCTGGAGGTCCCCGGCGTGGGGTAGGGCATCGTCGCGCCTCGTGTCGCTGCGAACGACCGGCAATTCGAACCCGTATCGTCGCCACCGAACAAGCAACGCGTCTCTTGCTCGTCGTGCGCTGGGTTAGGCAGTAGAAGCCATCTCGTACAGCCGACCATATCGGTAAGGAGAGCGATGTTCACCCATAACAAGGATCTCCAGTTCGAAGTTCGCGTCGACCGTCCCGATCCGCGTTTCGCGACCCTGCTGCAAGAACAGTTCGGCGGCGCCAACGGCGAATTGAAGGCCGCCATGCAATATTTCAACCAGGCGTTCATGCTGCGTGGCAAGCACCCGAAAACCTATGACCTGTTCATGGACATCGCCACGGAGGAACTCAGCCATCTCGAAATCGTCGGCGCGATGATCACCATGTTGCTCGACGGGCTCAACGACGATTTGAAGCAGGCCACCGAGCAGTGCGACTGGATGCCGATGGTGGCGACGCCCGGCGGTCGTGACCAGGTGATCCATCAGGTCGCGGTGAACCCCCTGTACTTCGCGCTCAGCGGCGGCGGACCCGTCGTCAAGGACTCCGCGGGCGTGCCCTGGTCGGGCTCGTACGTCGACGCCAACGGTGAGCCCTCGGTCGATCTGCGCAGCAACCTCGCGGCGGAGTCACGCGCCAAGATCGTGTACGAATATCTCAAGCAGTTCACCGACGATCCCGGTGTGCAGGACACGCTTTCGTTCCTGATGACCCGCGAGATCGCGCACTTCCAGCAGTTCACCGCGGCGCTGAACGAATTGCCGGTCAACTTCCCGCCCGGAGCACTGCCCGGCGACGATCGGTTCCAGAACGTGGCCTTCAACATGTCCAACGGCTCCGCGAGCGCCCGCGGCCCATGGAACGAAGGGCAGGGGCCGTGGCCCTCGGGCACGGAATGGCGCTACATCGACAATCCGGTCAGCGAATGGCTCGATTCCGACGACCGCGTGAACCATGGCGCGGAGACCAACCCGCAAGGCGAGCCCGCGGTTCACGGCACCAAACCGTTCACCCACGAATCACACATACCGGACTGATTCCCCCACGCCTGCGCCCGGAACGGAACCCGGCTGTTCAGGCGTTGAGCGACGCGGCGCGCGGCAGCAGGTGCCGCGCGCCGCGCGCGTCTCGCATTGCCGCACGGATCAATGCCGCGGCTTGCTGATCATGTCTTTGGCGCGATCCATCATCGCGGCGAACGGGCCGACCAGAACGTTCGCGGTGGCGGATTCCACGCCGGGATGCGGCCGGGTCGGCGCCATCGCCTCCGCGAGCTCGACGGTCTTGCGCAGTCGTTGCAGTGTTTCGTCGTCGAGTTCCTCGCGCAGCCGGTTGAATTCCTCACGTTCCTCATGGTCGGCATGGGCCAGCACCGCTTCGCGTAGCTTGGCCAGTTTCACTTGGAATTCCATCGAGCTGATGTCGAGCGACTCCATATCGGCGAGCTGCTTTTTCGCCTTGTTCTCCTCTTCCAGCCGCGCGTCGACCACAGACGCGCCATCACCCAGTTCACGCCGGGCGCGCGGGTGAATGATCTCTTCTTCGGCGGTCTCGTGCACGGCGAGCAGGCGTCGCAATTCGAAGAACTTGTTTTCACGCTCAACAGGGTCGGAGGTGTCGGCGGTCTCGATGAACAGTTGCCGGATCCGGCCGTGCTGGTCGATGAGGAAATCGACGGCGTCGGCGGTCGAGTCGATCGTGGTTGCCATGGTTGACCTCCCTAAGTTTGTAGGTGTCTGGGGTTGGTGCCCTGGATGCCCAGAGCGGTGGGGTGTAGCTGATGGTTGCTTGCCGTTGGTTTGGCTCCGAAG
>NZ_JBSGCA010000074.1:0-24343 GCF_053601535.1 Nocardia sp. NPDC004718 | reverse complement strand
GTCGAACTGCGGGGTCAACGTCGCGGTGTGATCGGCGACCTCGGCGGCGATCGGGAACTCGAACTCATCGACCCGGAAGGTCAGCGGCATGCCGGCGAGCACGGCGCCGTTGGCGGCCTTGATCTTGAACAGCCCGTCCTCGACGACCATCGAGCCGGCATCGGTCGTGACGATGGACTGGGTATCGGTGGCGTGGGCCGTGAAACCGACCGCGTCATCCGCGCCGGGCTGGGCACCGGCGGAGCCGGAAGCGATCCCGACCGCGGCGACGAGCCCCGCGGCCACCGTGACGATTTTCCTCATCTTGATTCCTTTCTGATCAGTTCTCTCTAGTTTTGCGGTACAGGCAACCGCCAACGCGCTTCGCTCCTATTGCGCTCGCGGCGTTCTGGGGAAGTCGATGATGTCCGACTGGACGGCAGCTTTTAACTGGCCTACGCTGCGCAGATTTGACGTCGGAGTCGGCGAAATCGCTTATCTATGGCGTTCGGGGCCGACCCCAATGACGACCGTGGTTGTCGACAAATTAATCGGCTGCATGCTCGCGGCGGAACTCGGTGCCACCGGATGCTGCCCTCACAGACGCAAGTGGCGGCGTTGACGCCGATTCTTCGTGCCGAGCCGATAGGGCGGTCACGCAATTGCTACCGGCTGAGCAAAGGAGAATCCTTCGACATATGAAACCACCAAACATGCAAACACTTAGACTGCAAAATGCTGAGCACGATAGCAACCGCGAGTCGAATGACGCTCGATCACTCCGCAGGTTCCCCCGAATTCGCCGCTGCGGTGAGGGCCCTCGAGTGCCGTGCCGACAAGGTCTCAGGTGGATTCGATCACGATCACACGCCACTCAACCTTTTGCCTCTTTCTACGTTTGCGCGGCCAAACTCGTAGCGTATCTGCCCTCTTGGGGCGCGCTGCGATGGCTTCTCAATCACGCGGATGGCAGTCACCCGTCCCTCCTCTTTGATCGGCGGGTTACCCTTACGCTAACTGTAAGACTTTTGTCCCGATTGTCAATATGGAAGTTCGTGAGGTGTTGGGCGCGGTACTTGGTGCCGCAACCATGGGTGTCGGCATCGCCGTCGCCGTCGCGCGCGCCGGGCACTTGGTCCTGCTCGTCGACGTCAGCCAAGAAGACTCGGGCGCTGGGGCGGGGGCGTACCTGCCCGAGAGCGTGCGGACCCGGAGCAACCCGGGCACCGCGGCCCAGGTCCGCCCCAACAACCTGACCGACGCTGTCGACCGGGCCGTGCGTGCGCACCGCAGGTGTTTGCACGATCAGCCCGCCAGCGAGGCTGCCGCGCAGTCCGCGCCCGGCTCACCCCCAGTGGCAGGACGGAGGGCAGAGTCGGCACGCCAGCGGTGGACTGAGGTCATGCGTTGTGGGATAGAGGTGTCGTGCACACCGCGATCTGCCGCGGCGAGTTGCTCGAGTCCGTGTATCGGGGCGGCTAGGGCGAACTCGCGGTGGCGCTGCGCGCGGCGGGATGGCGCGACCGCGGTGGCGGCATGCTCGACCCGGTCGTCGACGCCCTGCATCGGAGTCGGCCTCCCGGAAGTTCCCTCGACGAGACACGACTCGCGGTCGCCGCCCTCCACCAGGCGATGGCAACCGAGCCCCTCTACGGCAGCGATTTCCGTCGGAGCGCCGGCCTCACCGGTGCGGCAGCGCAAGACTCGACCGCTCACCTGTGCTGGTGGACAAGCCAGCTTCAACGCGCGCTCGACATCGAACCGGAGCGTCATTGACCCGAGCGGCGGTCAACACCCCTCGGCATCAGCAGGGCACTCCGAATCCGGTGTTCCCGCGCAATGACCGGCGAGGGGAAGCCATTCGCGACGAGCACATACCGCACGGGGGCGCGATAAGCGGATCAGCGCGGAGCCCGATGCGGTAAAGATCGAACCCTCAGTGTGTGGCAGAGATAGTCGGGCGCCGGACATCCAGTCGAGGGCGGGCCGCACGACCGCACGAGCAGCGGCCGGGTCGGAGGCCGCCAGCGCCACGGCCCCTCTCTCCCGGAGTTCGACGCATTCGGGTGTGAGTGTCGGCTGTTCGGCCCGGCAGTCAGTGGGGCTTTGCCGCGCGATCAGTCGCAGGGTTTCGAGCTTGTCAATGATGAGGGTGGCGTTTGGACGGTTCGCGGAGTGGCCACCAGCAGCGCCTTGTCCAGTTCCGGACGAGATGCAAACTTGCCAGAAGCCTTGTCGAGAAATTCTGCTCGCACCCGGCGACGGTAAGCGCGTCATGCGGGGCCTCGGGAGCTGATCGCGGGTGGAGATTTCGAACACGAGGCTGGGGCCCCAGCCCTGGCCAGAGGCGAGAAACCTCACCCGATGAGTACGAACCGCCCATCACAGGCTATTGTTGATCAAGTGCGTGACATGTCACGCCAAGCGTCGTAGATCGCATTCGCTTCGCAACTAGCGCTTGCCGCATCCGCTCTTCTTACGGCGATCGATTTTGCCCATCGGCAATCTCGCCACTTCGTGCCCCCGGCGCGGACCCGGAAGGTCCACAGACGGCTCGGGCACCACCTGATGTCCGAAAGGCCCGCAACACCTATGAGTTCTGCTGACATCTCTTTCGCCGCGCTCGGCGTGAGCGCACCGCTGGTGAAGGCGTTGACTCGCGCCGGGATCACCGAACCTTTTCCGATCCAGACCGACACCTTGCCCGATTCCCTGGCCGGGCGCGACGTGCTGGGCCGTGGCCGGACCGGCAGCGGCAAGACGCTCGCCTTCGCCATTCCGATGGTCGACCGACTCGGCGGCGGTCTCGCCGGTAGGCGCGCACCGAGCCGACCGACCGGCCTGGTGCTGGCGCCGACTCGGGAATTGGCCACCCAGATCACGGCCGCGCTGGAACCCCTCGCCGCGACCTATCGCATGACCGTCACCACGATTTTCGGCGGGGTCCCGCAGAACCGGCAGGTCCGGGCGCTGCGCGCCGGGGTCGACATTGTCGTCGCCTGCCCCGGCCGGCTCGAGGATCTCATGAACCAACGTCTGATCTCCCTGGATGCCGTCCGGGTCACCGTGATCGACGAGGCCGACCACATGGCCGACCTCGGGTTCCTGCCAGGTGTGACCCGCATTCTCGCGGCTACCCCGAACGACGGTCAGCGCCTGCTTTTCTCGGCCACCCTGGATAACGGCGTCAACAAGCTGGTGAGCCGCTTCCTGCCGGATGCCGAGCTGTATTCCGTCGATGAGGCGAACTCCCCGGTCGCCGCCATGACCCATCACGTTTTCGAAACTGCGAGCGTCGAAGCCAAGCGCGAGGTCGTACACCGGCTCGCCTCGGGTTCGGGTCGGCGAATCCTTTTCATGCGCACCAAACATCAGGCTCGCAAACTGGCCAAGCAGCTGACCCTCGCCGGAATTCCGGCCGTCGATCTGCACGGCAACCTCTCGCAGAGCGCCCGCGACCGCAACCTCGCGGTCTTCGCCGCCGGCGATGCCCTGGTGCTGGTGGCGACCGATGTGGCCGCCCGCGGCGTGCACGTCGACGGTGTCGAGCTGGTCGTGCACGTTGATCTGCCCGCCGAACACAAGGCGTACCTGCACCGCTCGGGCCGTACCGCACGGGCAGGCAACTCCGGCGAAGTGATCACCCTGGTGCTGCCCGGCGAACGACGCGACGTGGCCGACCTCATGCGCAAGGCCGAGATCACTGTAACCCCGCAACGGGTCACCGCCGATTCGCCCGTGGTGGCCGAACTCGTCGGCACGATCGCCCCATTCGTCGCGCCCTCCTACAGCGAGCGGGCGGCACGTGAAGACGACCGCCGCAGCAGCGGACCGTACCGTAGCAGTGGCGGCCCGCGCAGGAGCGGCGGCGGACCGCGCCAGAGCAGCGGCCGTCGCAACGGCAGTGCGGCGCAAGGTCAGGCGCGCGCCAAGCCGCGCGCTCACTCCGCGCGCGGAACGGTCGCATAGTGCCCGTGTTGGTCGCTCCCCCAGGCAATCCCATGCCGAGATCGCCGCGTCGCTGAGCATCGCCAGCGGATTGCCCGGCATCGAATGCTGGTGAACATGGCTGATGACGCCGGTACTGGCGGGCAACCCATCGAGCGCGAGGCAATCGCGCCTGATGGGTTGCCGTGCGATTGCGCAGCCGCGAAATCTGCAGGCGTGGCCAAGAGGGAAACGCCGGGACGCGACACTTGGACCTTAACGTCGAACGCCTCGTGCACAGCAGGTCAGGGGCTGGCGACGGCGAGTTGATCGGACCCCATCTTCGACGTGGATTCGCTATGTGTATACGGATCGTTGGCCGGTTCACGCGGTCGAAGCCGCGGGGCCGGGCGCGACAGTAGGCGGCCGGGGTTGGATCGGACCTCTGTGTCATGCCTCGACGAGTAGAGAGGCACCGCTCTCCTCCGCACGACAGGCGTACGCGGGCGCTCGATGTCAGTTCGACAGCCCAGATTGGGGTTCCGGGCAGCCTGCTTCGGCTGTCACCGAGCGAACACGTGGATGCCCGTGTTCTGACGGTGCCCGAAGCATCGCGGCGGGGCTCAGCCTAGCGATACGCATGGGGATCGAACCTCTCGCCGACTACTTGGGGCAAGAGATCGATCCAACCCTCGTCGTTCCTCTCCGATTCCACGCGAAGCTGGATTGGCCCGACATCACCGAGAGAGACGGACACTGACCGTCCGCGCTCAGCTCCGCGCGGAGTGAGGGCGAACCCCTATCCAGCACACCGACTTCCGAGGTGCCAGATGTGCAGAGTCTCACCGTCGGGACTGCTAGATGGGCTCAGAGGCAACCGAGTCGAAAGAAGAGATACGGTCCAACCGGCAGGACCCCGACGATCGTGCCGAGGCGAACCACAGGGGCCAGACCAACGGCGTTGGATACCCGAAACACAACCCGGGCCGATTCCGGCAGTGGTACCGACGCCTCCGGCGGCGGCCGTGCCGGTGCCACCGCGACCGGCAGCTCCCAGCGTCTACTACTCCAACTGCGCCGCCGCCAAGGCCGCGGGCGCCGCGCCGCTACGGCGGGGAGAACCCGGCTACAGATCAGAGCTGGACCGCGATAAGGACGGCATCGCCTGCGAATAGGGCAAACCGACGCTGGTTGCGCTGGCGCGCAGAGGAAGTGCGGCAGGACATCTGCTCACCGCTTCCACAGGTCGATCTCTGTGGTTCCTTCTCCGCGACCGACCGCGCCGGGGGTGATCGAGCGGTCTCGGGTGCATCTGCTCTGCCTCTGGGCGATGTGGAGCCACACCCGGCGATCTGCTGTCGTGGCGGATCGCGGCCGGGTTGATCGTGATCGCCCGCCCTGGTTATGGCCGTCGCGGTGTCAGCAAGTACGGGCACCTGTCGCTGCCGGCGCCGGTTCGTCGCGGAGCGGGCATCCGTATCCATGACCGGGTTCTGCTGGCCGCCGACCTGTTGCAGGCGCTGTTGGTGGTGTACCCGCCGCGTGTGCTCGGCCCGAGCCCAACGCTGGGACCCCGCTGAAATGCTGCGGGTACTGCTTGCTGTCCGAAGAAGTCACCGGCCGCGACTCCGTGACCCGGCGCCAACGCCGCAAGAACGCGAACTTCCCCACCGGCAAACCGTTCTCCCCCTGGCTGCCCAACTCGCTCGCCCTCGGGCCCGCTGGCGTTGCAGCGGAGCGCGCTTTGCAACGATGGTGGCGTGTCGAAAACGGGGAACACCAGGGCCGGTGGGGAAACGCCGGCATTGACGCCGCGGGGTGAACGAACTCGCACCAAATTGGTCGAGGCCGCCGAGCTCGTCTTCGCGCGACTCGGCTACCTCGAGACGCGGGTCGACGACATTGTCACCGAGGCAGGGGTCGCACGCGGGACCTTCTATGTCTATTTCGACTCCAAGGAAGTGATCTTCCGCGCGGTGGTGCTGAATCTCATCACCGACATGCGCGCCAAGGTGCGCTCGCGGCTCGGCGCTCAGCCCCGGACCGCAGTCGAGGCGATCGAATCGGCGGTTCGGGCATACGTCCTCGCCTTCCGCGACCACCAACGCCTGATGCTCATGTGGAGTGAAGTCGCCGGCCTCAACCCTGACATCGAGCAGCTTCGTCAAGCCGAGATCGATCTATTCATCGACCGGGCCGAAAAGATGATCCTCCGGCTCCAGGACAACCGCCTCGCTGCTCTCGATATCGACCCCCACTATGCGGCGACGGCGCTGTGTGGCATGGTGCGTGAATTCTGTTACCAGTGGGCCAAGGCCGATACCGATATCGACGCTGAGGCGGCCGCGGCTACCCTGTCCACGCTGTGGGTGCGTGGCATCGGTGTCGTCCACCGTGCGCCGCCGGTGTGATCGCACCAACTACCCGGCTCAGCGCCGGGAGTGGTCCACGGGTCGCTGACCGTGGACCACTCCTGAACACCGCGTGGGGCTGGGCCGCTACTTTGCCGGGAACGGCTCGTTGATTGTGGTGAAGTACTGGATCACCGCCGCTGTCGCGACCGGGGCGCCAACGAAAAGGGCACCGGCGACGGCGCCCACGGGCGCCAGCGCACCCGCGCCGATGAGGCAGCCGGCGACCGGGCCCGCGCCGAACATCATCGCGACCGGGCTTGTCGCCGCGGCCACTGTGACCCCGCCCAGGAGGCAGCCGATCACTCCGGCGCCGATCGCTCCGGCGACACCGCCCACCACACCGGCGACCGTGATCGTGTCTGCCATTCGGGAGAATGCGGCGACCTCACGGTCGTACGGCGTCTTCCACGGAGCCTGGTCCTGGAACGGCAGCGCCACAGGTTTCGTCTGGGCACGAGCGGGGTCAAGCGACGGCGTCAAGCGGGCGGTGTGCTTGTCGATCTGCACGTCGATGGGAAAGGCGACGTTGTTGACGTTGAATTCGGCGACGACTATGGGCTTGTCGCTGCCCTCGCGCTCCCACACTTGGCGCATGAGGATCTGGCTTCCGCCCGCCACCTGATCGGCGGAAACGATGGTGGTGCGCGTGCGAATCAAATCGGCTGCCCTGCACGGTCCTGACCTCTTCGAAGTCCGGTAACTGTCCTACGGCACAGTTCCCGACCCTGCCGCCGGTCCAAGCCGGGTCATCGATCATGCCGGGAAAGGTCAACCCGGTCATTCCGGAGATCGTCAAACAGGTCGCCTTCGAGGCCATCGGCAACGACCTGACCGTCACCATGGCGGGCGCCCGAGCAGATGTCAGATAGGTGGCCATGGGTCAGGCGCCGGGAGTCGAGCCGAGGACCGCTTGCACAGCCATCCGAGCCGCAGCCGGGTCGGCGGCCGTCAACGCCGCATCCGCGGCGCGCCGGCACTGCTCGCGAGACGTCTCGGCAAGACGGGCGCCTACCGCGGCGACGGCGCCTGCTGCCATGGACAGTGATCCGACGCCGAGGCCGACCAGGACGCAAGCCAGGACCGGATCGGCCGCGGCTTCACCGCACACCCCTACGGGCTTGCCCATGCGCTGACCGGCGGCCGCGGTGCGCGCGACGAGAGTCAGCACCGCCGGCTGCCACGGGTCGGTGAGGGCGGCCAGTGCGGGAGACATCCGGTCGGCCGCCATCGTGTACTGCGCGAGGTCGTTGGTGCCGACGGAGAGGAAATCGACGTGGCGCAGAATCGCTTCCGCGGTCAGCGCGGCGGCGGGCACCTCGATCATCGCGCCGGGGATCAGCCCCCGGTCGCGCACCTTCTCGGCGAAGGATTCCGCTTCGGCCGCGGTCGAGATCATCGGTGCCATCACCCAGGGCACCGGCGCGCGGCCGACGGCGGCTCGGGCGATCGCGTCGAGTTGCCGGTCGAGGATTCCGGCGTCGCGGGCGGCGATGCGGATACCCCGCACTCCGAGCGCGGGATTGGCTTCGTCGGGATGGTCGGCGAACCGCAGGGGCTTGTCCGATCCCGCGTCCAGGGTCCGGATCACCACCTTCGCGCCGGGGTACGCGTCGAACACTTCCCGGTAGATGCGCTCCTGCTCCCCTACCGCGGGCTCGGTTTCCCGGTCCAGGAAGCACAATTCGGTGCGGAACAGGCCGATACCTTCGGCCGGTGTCCTGCGCGCGGCCTGCGCGCTCGGGCCGTCTTGGACGTTGACCAGTACTTCCACCCGGTGACCGTCTGCGGTGGCGCCTGGCCCGGCCCAGGCGGCGTCGCGTGCCGTCCTGGCCCGGAACTGCTCGACCGCGCGTGCCGCGACCTCGGGATCGGGGTCGATGACGATGCGCCCGGACGAGCCGTCCAACAAGACGGGCGTACCCGCCGCGATTGCGTCGAGACCGGCCACCGCGACGACACAAGGAATGCCGAGTTGTCGCGCGATGATCGCCGTGTGGCTGGTAGGCCCACCGAATGACGTGGCCAAACCGACGATGAACGAAGGATCCAGCCCCGCCGCATCCGCGGGCGCGAGGTCCTCGGCGAGCAGGATCGCGGGATGCTGCGGTACCGGGATGCCGGGTTCGGGCGCGCCGGCCAGTTCGGCGACCACCCGATCGCAGACGTCCCGGAGATCTGTCACGCGTTCGGCCATCAGCCCGCCGAGCTTGGTGAACATCTCGGCGAACTGGTCGGTGGCCGCGACCGCCGCCGCACGCGCCGGTGTGCCCGCCGCGATCAGCTTCTGCGCCCCACCGAGCCAGCCGCGGTCGGTGGCCATCGCGGCGTTCGCGGCGAGAACTTCCGCGGCGGCGCCGCCGGCCCGTGCCGCACGTTCCCGCAAACGGTCCGCGACCGTCGTCGCCGCGGCCAGCAGCGCCGCCTGCTCGGATGCCCGATCGGACTCGGGAATCACATCAGCCGACTCCGCGACGTGGGGCCGGGCGCTCGGCCGGACAGCGGGCGCGAACGCCACCCCGGAAACCGCCGGTGTGCCGTCCAGTGCTAACGATCCCGTTTCTACCTGCAAAGATCCCGTCATTCCTTCGCATACCTCCACAGCTGGACCGGCGAGCCCGATTCCATGCCTGCCGGGCCTTCGATGTGATCCAGACTACGCCACAACATTGACAAAGCAACACATACAGAGATAAAACAACATAAACCAACATAGAACCGGGAGGTCGGATGTACGCCGAGGAACGGCAGCAGGCGATCGCGACGCTGGTCGGGCAACGAGGGCGCGTATCGGTCACCGAGCTGTCCGACCAGTACGGTGTCACCACCGAGACGGTCCGGCGTGATCTCGCGGTCCTGGACCGGATGGGCTTGGTCAGGCGTGTGCACGGCGGCGCGGTACCTGCCGCGGCGCTGACCGCGATCGAGCTCGGCACCGGCGAACGCGAGCACAGCCGCGCGGCGGAGAAGGACCGCATCGCCAAAGCGGCCTTGGATTTCCTGCCGCCCACCGGCGGCAGCGTTCTGTTCGACGCGGGCACCACCACCGCGCGGATCGCCGCCCTGCTGCCGTCCGACCGCGAGCTGGTAGCGGTCACCAACTCGGTGCCGATCGCGGCCCGCCTCAGCGGCCACGCCGCGGTGCGGTTGCACCTGCTCGGCGGACGCGTCCGCGGCGTCACCCAGGCCGCCGTCGGCCCCGAGACCCAGCGCATGCTCGCCGAACTGCGGATCGATGTCTGCTTTCTCGGGACCAACGCGCTCACCACCGCGCACGGCCTGTCCACCCCGGACATCGACGAGGCCGCGGTCAAGCGAGCCATGGTGGCCAGCGCGCACCGCGTCGTCGTGGTCGCCGACTCCACCAAGGTCGGCCGCGAGGACTTGGTGCGATTCGCGGAGGTCGAGGACGTCGATGCCCTGGTCACCGACACCGGCGTGCCGGATTCGGTGCGCAGCGAACTCAGCGCGTCCGGCCTCGAGGTGGTCACGGCATGATCGTCACGCTCACCGCCAACCCCAGCATCGATCGCACCGTCACCCTCACCGAGGCGTTGCACCGGGGCGCCGTGCACCGCGCCGCCACCGTGAACTCTCATCCCGGCGGTAAGGGCGTCAACGTCTCGCGGGTGATCGCCGCCGCAGGCCGCGCAACAGTGGCCGTGCTGCCTGGCAACACCGGAGATCCGCTCCTGCGGCAGCTCGGCGACGCCGGCATCGCCTATCGGGCTGTTCCGATGGCCGGGACGGCGCGAACCAATCTCACGATCGCGGAAACCGATGGGACCACAACGAAGATCAACGAACCAGGTCCGCCGCTGACCATTGCCTGCGCGGCTGCGCTGGCCGAGACGCTCGACGGCCTCGCCGGTGCCGCGTCCTGGGTGGTGCTGTCGGGCTCGCTGCCGCCGGGAGTGCCCACCGACTGGTACGTCGCACTGCTGCGGCGGCTGCGCGGCATTCCGGTGGCGGTCGACGCCTCGGACGCGCCGCTGCGGGCGGTCGCCGCCACCGTCGCCTCCCATCCGCCGCGGTTGCTGAAACCGAACGCCGAGGAACTCGGTCAGCTCACCAGTGCCGACCCCGCCGGACTGGAGGATCCGGTGGCCGCCGCACGCGCTGCCGCGACACTGGTCGAGCGGGGCGTCGGGACGGTTCTGGCGACGCTCGGCAAAGCGGGGGCCGTCTTGGTAACCCCAGATGGCGCCTGGTATGCGGCAGCGCCGAGGGTGACACCGCGCAGCACGGTCGGTGCGGGGGATTCGGCCTTGGCCGGCTACCTGCTCGCAGACTCCGACGGAGCCGAGCCTGCCGAACGGTTGCGCCACGCGGTCGCCTACGGCAGCGCCGCCGCCGCACTTCCCGGGACCGGCGTACCCGGGCCGCATGACATCGACCTCGACGCCGTCTGCGTAACGGCGCTGGACGCCCTGCACAACACCTGAAGGAGGCCATAGTGGCCGACTCGATCATCTCCGAAGATCTGATCACCCTCGACACCGACCTCGGCGCCGACAAGGAGGCGGTAATCGCCGTACTCGCGCAGCGCCTGGCCGCAACCGGCCGTGCGCGCGACGCGGCGGAGCTACGGGACGCCGCGCTCGCCCGGGAAGCCCAGTCCGCGACCGGGCTTCCCGGTGGGATCGCGATTCCGCACTGCCGCGCCGCGACCGTCACCGAAGCCTCGCTCGCGTTCGCCCGGCTCGCCCCGCGGGTCGATTTCGGCGCCCCGGACGGTCCCGCCGACCTCGTGTTCCTCATCGCCGCGCCGGAAGGCGCGGGAGCCGAACACATGAAACTGCTGTCCAGCCTGGCGCGTGCGCTGGTGAAGCCCGAATTCGTCGCCGACCTTCGCGCGGCGGCGACACCCGCGGACATATTAGCCCTGGTCGAGGCCGTGCTCGACGCCCCCGCTACCACCGCGCGCAGCATCACCGCCGCGGAGAACGCGACCGCGGGCACACCACTCGAGCACGAGGAACCGGTTGCCGAGCGCACCATCGTCGCGGTCACCGCATGCCCGACCGGAATAGCACACACCTACATGGCCGCAGATGCACTGGTCGCCGCGGGCAAACGCGCCGGTGTCACCGTGCGCGTGGAAACACAGGGGTCCAGCGGCAGTACTCCCCTCGATGACGAGGTCATCGCGGCCGCCGCCGCGGTTGTCTTCGCCACCGACGTCGGCGTGCGCGGGCGCGACCGGTTCGCGGGCAAGCCCGTCGTGGCTTCCGGGGTCAAACGAGCGATCAACGAGCCGGACGCGATGATCGCCGACGCGCTACGCGCCGCGGCCGACCCCGGCGCCGCCACCGGCCGCGCACCAAACGAAAAGTCCTTCACCACAGAGCGATCCGAAGCTCTCGGCTGGGGCACCCGCCTGCGCCAGATCCTGCTGACCGGCGTCAGCTACATGATCCCGTTCGTCGCGGCAGGCGGCCTGCTCATCGCGCTCGGCTTCCTGCTGGGAGGCTACGAGATCGCCGACAACGCCAAGACCATCGTGCTGGACAACTCGCTGACTGCGTTGCCCGCCGGCGGGCTGGCCACCTATCTCGGCGCGGTGATGTTCCAACTCGGCACTCTCGCCTTCGGCTTCCTGGTGCCCGCGCTGTCGGGCTACATCGCCTTCGCCATCGCCGACCGCCCCGGCCTCGCACCGGGATTCACCGCCGGAGCGGTCGCGGTGTTCGTCGGGGCCGGATTCCTCGGCGGTCTGGTCGGCGGACTGATCGCCGGGTTCGCGGCGCTGTGGATCGCGCGCCTCACCGTCCCGCGGTGGGCTCGGGGCTTGATGCCGGTGGTGGTGATCCCGCTGTTCGCGTCACTGATCGTCGGCGCGGCCATGTTCATCGTGCTCGGCAAGCCGCTCGCCGCGGTGACCAGCGGACTCACCCACTGGCTCAACGGGCTGTCCGGCACGTCCGCGATCACGCTCGGGATCATCCTCGGCCTGATGATGTGCTTCGACCTCGGCGGACCGGTCAACAAAGCCGCCTATTCCTTCGCCGTCGCCGGACTGGCCGTCACCGATACCGCGTCACTGCGCATCATGGCCGCGGTGATGGCCGCGGGCATGGTGCCACCCCTGGCCATGGCACTGGCCACCGCGACCAGACCGCGGCTGTTCACCACCGCCGAACGCGAGAACGGCAAGGCGGCTTGGCTACTGGGGGCGTCGTTCATCTCCGAGGGCGCTATCCCCTTCGCGGCCGCTGACCCGCTGCGCGTCATCCCGTCCATGATGACCGGCGGCGCCGTCACCGGCGCGCTGATCATGGCCACCGGAACCACGCTGAGCGCGCCACACGGCGGCATCTTCGTCTTCTTCGCCGTCGGCCACATCCTGTGGTTCCTCGCCGCCCTCGCCGCGGGCACGCTCGTCGGCGCGGTCTGCGTCACGGTCGCCAAAGAACTGGCCCGCACGCGAACCGCCGCGCCCTCCCCCATCACCGTCACCGCCGGATAATCGTCCCCCACAGAAGGAGTCCCGCCATGCCGCAGACAACTGTCGAAGTCGGCTCGTCCATCGGCCTGCACGCCCGTCCCGCCAACATCATCGCCGAAGCTGTCCAGGCCGCGGGCGTACCCGTCACCCTCTCGCTCGTCGGCGGCGATCCGGTCGACGCGGGCTCGGCGCTGATGATCATGACCCTCGGCGCGACCCAGGGCACCCCGATCGTCATCACCACCGATGACCAAGCCGCGCTGGACAAGGTCGCCGCACTGGTGGCCGCCGATCTCGACACCTGACCGGCACCACGACCGACGACTTCGTTGCACGCTTCACACGCTCCGGCGCCCAGTGGGGATGTAACACCAACGCCCTGCGCGGCTCTGCGATGGCGGTCGCGCTTCCCCCTCAGTTCATGGCCGCCTACCGGATCTTGTAATGCGTCGAAGCCTATCAATCCGCCTAGATGTCTGGTGTTCCGTCACTCGACACCAGCCACCTGACGCTCTTGGGTTGGTAGCACCATCGGCGCGCCTCATGCCCCGGCTTTGCAGAATTAATTACCGTCACTGTATGGACTGGCTGAAGCTGCTTGTTCCAACGGTTGTCGGTGCGTGTATCGCTGGTGTTGTTACCCTTCTCGCCGCGTTAGTCGGCCCTGGAACTCACCGAAGCTGGCGAATCAGGAAACTACTGGACCTGCTGAAGGACCTCGATAGAGACCGATTTCCTGGACAGCGTGCAGTGCTTCTCGACCAGGTTGGGCATCTTGCGACGGAGATGGCGGCGATCTATAGGGTTCCTCACGAGTGGCACCTATTAACGGTCAGCTACCTGCTTTATGGCGCATTGGCAGGCAGCGTTTTTGCCCTTATCTCCCTGGCTTCGTCGGCATCAGGAGGATTTCTCCTCCTGGCCTCTATTATCGTCTTAATTCTAATTTTCGTCACTTACGTGGCAATGAAGCCGGCCCAGGCCGCCTTGAATTATGTAAAATTTCACCGTGCGGAGTTTGTTCGACAGGGGTTACCGGAATCGTACGAGCTTCCGCCGCCGCCAAAGCCTTGGTGGTTCCGGAAATAGGGCCGCGGGGAATCGCCGCGGACTGGACCGGCGTTGGATGGGTGTGGTGTATCACCTGCCTACGCCTGGACTGCGACCCCGACATCTCGCCGGGCGTGTGTGGTCAGCCCGGGCAGTACCAGAGTCAGCCAGCGGGCGCGTGCGGATTCCGGTTGGTCGGTGGGGGCTGCGGAGAACAGCAGATAGATGTCGCTGACGGTGACATCGGGATGGATGTCACCGTCGGCCTGCCCGGCCTGTATGAGCGCGGCCACCGCTGCGCCGGCGCGTTCCTCCTCCGCGCTCGCCGCGGGGTCGGCGCCGAGTGTGTCGGCGGCGACTTTGGCGGCCTGGTTGGTTGCGGTCAGTTCCACGACCCGGGACAGGAATGCGGCCAGTTCGTCGAGCGCCGAGGCACCGGATTCCACGCGCGCACACGCGGCTTCGGCGTCGTCGGCGACCTGGGTGACGTATTCGATCACCACAGCCGCGACCAGGTCTGTCTTGGTCGGGAAGTGCCGGTACAGGGTGCCGACCGCCACTCCTGCGGCTGCGGCGATCTGATCCATTCCCGCGTCGGATCCGTGGACGGTGATCTGCTCGCGTGCGGCGGCGAGGATCTTGGTGCGGTTGCGGACCGCGTCGGCGCGCGGCGCCCGGGGCTGGCTCATGAACTTCTCTCAACGGTCGATCCGACACTTGCCAATAACGTGAACTGTAGTTCATCATATAACGTGAACTATGGTTCATTCTACTGTGAGGAGACGACATGACCACCAAGACCGCCCTGGTCACCGGTGCCTCTTCCGGCATCGGCGAGGCCACCGCCCGAAAACTCGCCGGCCTCGGCTACACCGTCTACGGTGCGGCCCGGCGCACCGACCGGCTGCAGAAACTCGCCGCCGACGGCATCAAGCCGCTGGCGATGGATGTCACCGACGACGCGTCGGCGACCGCCGGTATCGCGCAGATCGTCGCCGAGACCGGTCGCATCGATGTGCTGGTCAACAACGCCGGATACGGTTCCTACGGTGCGATCGAGGACGTGCCCCTCGACGAGGCCCGCTACCAGTTCGAGGTCAACGTGTTCGGCGCAGCGCGGCTGGCCCAGCTGGTGCTGCCGCACATGCGTGAACAGCGCAGCGGCACCATCGTCAACATCACCTCCATGGGTGGCAAGATCTACACACCGCTGGGCGGCTGGTACCACGGCACCAAGTTCGCCCTGGAAGGACTCAGTGACTGCCTGCGACTGGAGGCGAAACCGTTCGGCGTGGACGTCGTGGTGATCGAGCCCGGCGGCATCGCCACCGAATGGGGCGGGATCGCCGCCGACCACCTGCGCAAGGTTTCCGGCGATACCGCCTACGCCCTCCAGGCCCGGGCCGTGGCCACCTCGCTGAGCTCGGAGGCCAGCGCCAAGCGCAACTCGCCGCCGCAGGTGATCGCTGACGCGATCGGCAAAGCTGTCACCGCCCGACGCCCCAAGACCCGCTACACCGTCGGGTTCGGCGCCAAGCCGTTGATCTTCCTGAAATGGCTGCTGCCCGATCGCGCGTTCGACGCACTCATCAAACGCGCCACCGGTGTGCGCAACTGAATGATCCAGGGAAGTCGGCCGGGGAAGCGAGGCGAACGGCGTCGCGGGGGCGAAGACGCGGCCACGACCGTTTGACGAGGTCGGTCGATCGGTGCACGGACCAGCGACTGTAGCGGTGCGTCGACGCCGACATCCACCCACCGACGACATGCACGTCTCCCGCCGAGATGGCCGTTGTTCGGGTGGACAATGGGAAGATGCACCCGCACGGGAGGCTGCCCGGCTCGCGGAAGGGTCTGAGTAGAGCTGAACTGCTGGCCGCGATATCGCTCGCGATCGACCTCGGTCTGGGTCAGCCGATGGAACACATGCTTCGGTCGTCCTTGATCGCGACACGGATCGCCGAGCGGATGGGCCTCGACCTGCAACAGCGAGCGACCGTGTACTACGCCAATCTGGTCGGGTGGATCGGTTGTCACGCCGATTCCCACGAACTCTCCGCGCTCTTCGGCGACGACATCGCCTTCCGGGCCGACACCTACACGGTGGACATGACCGGCCTGCCGTTTCTGCGGCTGATGATGAATCATGTTGGACGCGGGTTGCCAGCTTGGGAGCGCGGCATCCGTGCCACCACCTTTCTGGTCGCGGCTCGCGGCCAGGTCGCCACACTGATCCAGTCGCATTGCAGTTCCGCCCGGGTTCTCTCCGATCGGATGGGCTTGGACGGGCAGGTCGGAGAGGCGCTGGGCTATGTCTTCGAACGCTGGGACGGCCGGGGGTTGCCCAACGGTTCCCGGGGCGAGGACATCCCGGTCGAGATCCACATCGCTCACGTCGCGGACGTCATCGAGGTGCACCTGCGGACGGGGGGGCTCGAGCACGCGAAGGAGGTTCTCCGTTCTCGGCGCGGCAGTCAGTTCAGTCCAGCCGTGGCGGCGGTGTTCGATCGTGACGCGGCGGCGATCGTGGACGGGTTGCTCGAAATCGACGTATGGACCCACGCGTTGGCCCAAGCACCGGATCGTGACAGAACCCTGACGGCCGAGGAGAGCGACGGGTTACTCGAGGCTATGGCTGATTTCGTCGATCTCAAATCGCCATTCACACTGGGGCATTCGCGTGGCGTCGCGAATCTGGTGGCCAGAGCAGCCCGACACCTGGGGATGTCGCCGTCGGACATCACGCTTCTCTACCGTGCCGGCCTAGTGCACGGCCTCGGAAAAATGGGAGTGTCCAACCAGATCTGGGAGAAGAAGGGGCCGCTCACTACGGCTGAATGGGAACGGGTACGGATGTATCCAGATCTGACCGGCCGGATCCTGAGCCGAGTCAACGGCTTGGAGTCGGTGGTGCCCGTCGCGATGAAGCACCGGGAACGGATCGACGGGTCCGGCTTCCCCCGGGGGATCGCCGGCGCGGAGTTGACCGCCCAGGACCGGCTGCTTGCCACGTCGGAGGCTTATCAGGAACTGCTCGAGCCGCGGCCCGACCGGCCGCCGCTCGATCTTCGCGGCGCTGCCGATCAGTTACAAAAGGAGGCGCGTGCCGGACGCTTCGACGCCGAATCGGCTGCGGCCGTGCTTGCGGTGGCCGGTCCGCGGATATCGCGGCGGACGCCCTGGCCGGCCGGGCTGACCGACCGCGAGGTGCAGATTCTGCGACTCGTCGCGCAGGGCCGGTCGAACCGAGAAATCGCTGCCGAACTGTTCATCGCCGAGAAAACGGCGCGGAACCACGTTGAACGCGTCTATGCCAAGCTCGGCGTCAACAACCGCACGCAGGCCAGTCTCGCCGCGATCGATCGGGGTCTGGCGGGCATCCCGGTCAATGCGGCCGTGGGAAATTGAAGCATCCGCTGCTCCGAGTACTTCAGCTCGGCAACCACCGATGATGCTGCCCGGTGCGATATCGACGTCATCGGGTCGGCGTGCAGTCGATGTGCGTCGAGGGTGGACGGGCTGCCGGACGGACAGGTCGGCATGCGGAGCGCGCCGGAGACCCGGCTGATCAGCACAGTCGGGACCCGATCACGGGTTGGCAGAGCCGACATCGCGCGTCCGGTTCGTGGCCCGGGCGGCGGCTCGCGGTGCCGCATGCCCGCGGCCCGCCGACATCTGTTCAGACATATGGCGGGCCGACTGCGCTGGGCCATCATCGCCGGGATGCACCGGGCCGGGATCGCCGATCCAAGACCCAGACCGTGGCCAGCATGAGGACAACGGCAAACGAGGCGAGTGCGACGAGACTCGCGCTGGTGCCTCCGTGGAAGGTGTCGCCGTAGGCGGACATGGCCGGCAGTGTGGCGGTGTACCGGTCGAGATCCAGATCGCGACCCAGCGCTTCGAATGCGTGGCGGTTGGATAGGCCGAGACTTATCAGGCGCCCCGGGAAAGCCATCTCGTCAACGGGGACTATGGCGCCACCGAACAGAACCTGAGGGAAGCAGAGCATCGGCAGGGCGAGGGCAGCCTGCGCGGCGTTGGAGACCGCGGCCGAGGCGAGCAATCCGAGGGCCAGTGCCGAGGTCGCCTCGATCACAATTGTCACGAACAGGAAGGCGGACACGTCCCATCCAACGGCGGGGAGCCGACCGAGTGCCCGCAGCACACCGAGGAGCACCGCGCTCACTCCAGCCAGTACCGGAAGCAGCGCTGTCACCTTGGATGTCACGTAGGCGCCCACGTTGAGTCCGGCCAGGCGCTCCCGCCGGAAGACGGCCATTTCCCCGACGATCTGGAGCAGGCCGTACGTAAGGCCGAAGAAGAAACCTGCGAATGCGATCCAGAACACGATCTGGGCCGGGCCGAGGTCGGCTTCGCTACGCGGATCGAATGCGCCGCGCTTGAACAGCGTCGCCATCATCGCAGTGACCAGCACCGGTGACCCGAGCAGGACCGCCAGGGTCAGCCGGTTGCGAAGGAGAACATCGACATTGCGTCGTGTGAGTAGCCACCATTGCCGGACTGGGCCCGTGCGCTTCATGTCGTAACTGGTGGCAGGGACAGGCATAGGAGCCGAGCCGGGCCGGGCTTTCGACTTCCCACCGCTGTCCGCGAATCGCTTCGCCCAGATCTGGGGGGTGTGCTCACGAGCCAGGCGGTCGTACACCTCGGCGAGATCCTCCACGCCGAAATAGCGCCGGGCCTCGGCCGGGCTGCCGGTGAAGGCCAGGTGGCCGTCGCGCGCCAGGAATACCACCCGGTCGCACCGGTCGATACCGGCCGGCTCATGGGTCGTGAGGACGACTGTGACCCCGCGCTGACCGAGTCGGCGCAGCAGGCGCATCACGTCGGCTGCGGTCGATGGATCGAGTCCGGAGGTGGGTTCGTCGAGGAAGAAGAGGTGTGGCCGGGTCAGTAGCTCGACGGCGATACTGGCCCGCTTGCGCTGTCCGCCGGAGAGCGCACGGACCGGCACCTCGGCCCGATCAGCCAGGTCGAGATCATGCATGGTCTCTTCGACCACCCGGTCCGCCTCGGCCGCCGATGTGCCTGCGGGCAGCCGCAGCCGCGCCGCGTAGCGCAGCGTGCGGCGCAGGGGCATCTCGAGGTGGATGATGTCCTCCTGGGGCACGTAGCCGATACGGGAATCGGCGCTGACTCGAGCCCCGCGAACGACGCCGTCATGCCGAACCTCCCCAGCAGAGGGTGGTCGCAGTCCCGCGAGGATCTCCAGCAATGTGCTCTTTCCCGCTCCACTGCCGCCGGCGATGGCGACCACCTCGCCTGGTTCGATCGACACCGACAGCTCCTGGAGAATCTGCCGCGCCCCGACCTGCCGGCTTACGTTGACCGCATCGACCCGCCCGCCGCCCTGGACTCCGAATACGTGATCCGAAATGTGCTTACCGCCCCGCTCGACGGTCGGTGGTTCGAATGTCCATTCGGTCGTGACCGGTGATCTCCGTGATTCCTGAACTCGTTTCGTCATGCCCTGATCATCGGTCCGTCGCCGCCGTGGTCGCATGAGGCGTTTGCCTCAAATCACGCCCACCGTCCCCGGCGTGAAGAATGACCGAAACGGCCTCAGCAGCGGCCATGCGTGCGGTACAACCGGATCCTCGCGGTGAGAGCGATGCACCGGAACTGGCCCTAGGGGAAGCTCATACCTGATCCTCCCCGGGCTGCGCACGGATGGCGAGTAGGTAGACGATTCCGAGCTCGTCGCCCACAGCGTGGGCTCGACGTATTCGGCCAGCCCGACGAGGGTTCCGGGTTTGTGGCGGTGCAACGGGCGGCGGTCCTGCACAGTTTGCCCTGTCTGGAATTCTCGCCGGAGAAGCCACCGCCCCTGGTGGCACGGTTGACGCAGCCGAGCGCATCAGGAAACGCTGAGATCGGCGAGGGATTCGCGTTGCACTCCGCGGTGGATCGGCACTGTGGCCTCGGGGAATTCTTGGACGAGTTGTACGCCGCACGCATCGAGTTCGTCCAGGAAAGCCGGGAGATGCCGCATCGCCCCGGTGGGGAGGTCGTGTAGAACGACCAGGCTCCACGGTCGTGCATGGATTTCGGCCAGGCACCGTGGCACCCAGTCGTCGGGTCGATCCCAGTCGTGTGGGACGTTGTTCCACAGCACGCAGGTGTAGTCGTTCGCTCGTAGGTAGGTGATCGCGGCCGGGTTCAGCAGCCGCCGATCGAGGATGCCTCCGCCGCCGTAGGGCCGAAACAGCTTGTCCGGGTGAGCGAGTGGCCCGAGCAGCGCTTGCGCCTGGCCGATCTCGCGCGCGGGGAGGCTCGGGTCGTCGCTGTCGCCGAACTGGATCGAATGGCTCATGGTGTGATTGCCGACCCAGTGCCCTTCGGCGGCGGCCCGTTCGGTCAGGGCGCGCCGGCCCGGTTTCTCCAATTCGGCGCCCACGACGAAGAAGCTGGCCAGGATCCCTCGCTCGGCGAGGGTGTCGAGGACTTCGCCCGTGGTTTCGGTGGGGCCGTTGTCGAAGCTGAGAGTGACCTTCATCGAGCTCCTTGTGTTGTTCAGGCACCGCGGGCGCGCAAGCCCGCTACCGCCGTGTCGGCGACGAACTCCGCGTGCGCGCGGATGGCCTGCGGGTCCAGCGGATCGAGTGGGTCGAGTTTTATGGCGAAGGGCACCAGGCTGAATGGGGCGGTACCTCCGTGCGCGACGAGGAAATGCAGGCTGCGGATGTCGGCGGTGGTGAGCACGCCCCGGTCGACCAGGATTTTCAGCGGGCCGGTCAGGCGGTTGTAGAGCGGCTCGACGTGGGTTTGAAACAGGTAGGCCAGCCGGGGGCTGTCGGTGGCCGCTTCGACCGAGACCAACCTCAGCACCTGCGGGTGGGAGGCGTGCAGGCACAGGAAACGCACGATCGTCTCCCGCACGGCACCCAGCAGATCGGTGGCGGCCAGCTGCGCGTCCAGGGTCATATGCTTGTCGATCTCGCCGAAGGCCCAATCGACGGTGGCGACCCAGAGCCCCTCCTTGGACCCGAAGCGCTGATGGATCAGGTTGTGACTGACCCCCAGTTCCCGATTCAGCGCGGCCACCGAGGTGCCGTCGAATCCGTACGCGGCGAAGACGTCCAGCGCCGCGGACAGGATGTTGGTCAGCGACGCCGGTGACAGATCCGCCGGCGGGCGGCCCCTACGTGGCTTGCTGGTCATGCGGCCAACACTAGCCAGGATATTGACGATCATCAACATCTATGATTAATTGATGACCATCAATTTAATGTCATGACGCGGTGGAGGTGCGCAATGAAGCGAGAAGACCACGTAGTCGGCGACACATTCGCCTACCGATATCCGGGCCCGGACGCCGATCACGTGCTGTTGGTGCAGCACGGGACAGGAGGCCACGGAGGGATCTACGACCGATTCGGGGCGCACTACGCGGGACTGGGCGCCGAGGTCTGGACCATGGACGCACCCGGGCACGGTCGCTCGTGCACCGACCGCCCTGCCGGGCAGTTCACCCTCGCGGAATGGGTGGATGCGGCCCTGGAGGTCACCGACCGCATCCGTGCCACCACGGGGCTGCCGGTGTTCATCAAGGGATCGTCGCTGGGCACCGCCGCGGCCTACAGCGCATACGCCACGTCGGAGGCGTACTCCGGGGCGATCCTGATGGGATTCGTCATCCCCTCCTCGCCCCTCATCCCCACCGATAACCCCTTCCGCTCACCAGTGTTCGATCAGATGGTCGCCCACTTCGGTGCCGCGCTGCGGTTCGACATCGATCGCTTCATCGACTTCGACCAGGACTACGGCTTTCGCGGCGCCGGCGCGCAAAAGCGCCGCGACCCTTTGAACACCTGGTCCTACGACCTGGCTTCGTGGGCGTCGATCCTGCGCTACGACCCTGCGGTGCCGTTGGCCGAGAACACCAAACCCATCCTCTACGCCGTCGGAGCGAAGGACCCTATATTCCCTGGCCCGGTCGCGCAGGCGGTCGTCGACGCGACCAGTGGACCGGTCGACTTCTACATCCAGCCCGACGGCGTCCACCAGTTGATGTTGTTCCATACCAGCGAATACGCCGACGTCGTCGCCACATGGTGCCGCGACCGGCTCGACACCCTCGACGCCGCGCCCACCACTCACGCCGGCACCGCCCGGCGCTGAGCATCACCGGCACACGTCGACAGGCTCTCCATCCGCGCGCTTCTGCAGCGCCGATCAGATCGAAAGCAGCACACCCACAATGAGACTCGCCAACCTCGACGGCCGGGCCACCATCGTCACCGACGACGGCGTCATCGACATCGCTCACGCCTCCGGCGGCACGCTGCCCAGCGACCCCGACCACGCGATCGCGAACCTCGACCGGATCCGCGTGTGGTTCGACACCACACGGCCGAAAGCCGATCCGAGCCTGACCCGCGCCGATCTACACGCCGAACTCGAACGCCTCGGGCCACCGGTCGTGCGCCCACACCAGATCTTCGCCGTCGGACTGAACTACGCCGGGCACAGCGCCGAGACCGGTCTGGCCGTGCCGACCCAACCGCTGGTGTTCACGAAGTTCACCTCCTCGATCACCGGTCCGGCCGACGACATCGCGCTGCCGACCGACACCTGTGACTGGGAAGTCGAACTCGTCGCGGTGATCGGCCGCGGCGGCCGCGACATCCCCGCCGCCTCCGCGCTCGATCACCTCGCCGGGCTCTGCGTGGGCCAGGACATCTCCGAGCGGACCGCTCAGATGGCCGGCAGCCCACCGCAATTCAGCCTCGCGAAGAGTCACAGGGGATTCAGCCCCATCGGACCCTGGCTGACCACCATCGACGAAATTCCGGACCTCACCGACCTGGCCCTCCAGACCGTGCTCGACACCGAGGTCGTGCAGTTCGCGCGAACCAGTCAGATGATCTTCGACGTCGCATCCCTGGTCAGCCACCTGTCCTCAGTGTGTGAACTGCTGCCCGGCGATCTGATCTTCACCGGAACGCCCGAGGGCGTCGGCTACTCACGCAGCCCCGCCCGCTTCCTGACCCCGGGGACCACGATCCGCTCGGTTATCGGAGGACTCGGCGAACTACGCAACACCTGCACGGCCGGATAGGAGGCCACCATGTCCCTCGCGACCATCATCACCGCACTGCTGGTGCTCCTTTTCATCGTCACCGGTGCCAGCAAGGCCCTGGCGACCACCCGATCACGCACCGACGCCGAACATTTCGCCATCCCGATGCCTCGATTCCGGCTACTGGGCCTGTTCGAACTCGCCATCGCCGCTGCTTTGGCGATCGGAGTGGTGATGCCCCCGCTCGGCGCCGTCGCGGCCACGGCCGCCGCCGCACTGATGGTCGCGGCGCTGATCTACCACCGCTTGGCCCACGACCAGGCCACCGCGTATCTACCTGCTGTCGTCACCTTCGTCGCCAGTGTGGCGCTGGTGACGCTCATCGCGACGTCCTGACGATCGCCGCCCGAAAGGAGCATCCCCATGTCACTGTTCACCCGACGCGGCACCGCCACTCGGCCGCCGCTGTTCAACGCGTTGGCCACTCTCGGAGGCCTCGGGCACAACGCCTTCGAGCGCTGGGCCGGGGTCGGCGTCTTCCTCGAACCCGAGCTCGGCCGCCGCGCCACCAACGTCCTCTGGTCGGTGACGCCAGTATTGATGTGGCGCAAAGCCTTACGCAATCGACCCGACGATGGGCCCGCGCTGGCATTCAACGCCGGGATCGCCGTGGCCTCGGTTCTGGTCCACTTCACCGACTGGCCGTGGTCGCTGCGATACGGGTTCCTCCCCTGGCTGGACGAAGCCGAGGGCCTGCACCCCGACCAGCTACCCGCCTACAACATCGTCCTGTGGACGTGGTTCGCCGGCGGCCTCGGCAGCATCCTCGTCGAAACCCGCCGCGAGAACCTGAAGTTCGCGGCCGCCGGCCTGGCCGCGGGGCCGCTGCTGCTGGCCTCGGCCCGCCACCACTTCACTTGGGCCCGCGAGCAAGCCCACACCGGAGATACGGCCTGGAGCTCGGCCTTCGTCGAGAAGGTCAGCTGACACCAGCCCTTCCACACCGTCTGCATGTCGGATTCCGATCTCTGCGCCAGGCCATCGATTCGATACCCTCACTCCCAGCGGGGCGCCTGGTCTTCCACATCTTCGCCGCGCTGGCCGAATTCATCCGCGAGCCGATCGTCGACGGCACCGAGTAGGGCTTGGCCCGCGGGCAACGCCTCGTCCGACCACCGGCGATTACCGCCGATCCACCAGGCCCGTGTCAGGCGGAGGAGACCGTCTCCTCGATCGCGAGACTGCTCGGCGTATCGGGCTCGACGAACTACAACTATCTGCCCAAGACCGGGCCGATCCGCACGAGACCCAGAAGGGCGAGATGGGTCGATGAGCTGCTGGAGCGGTTCGCCGCAGTGCGACTGCGGGAAATCCCTACCTGGGAAGTGGGAAAATCTGTATTGCGGGGTGTAGACATTCTGGAGGACGGGGTGTAGTTTCTGTGTCGTTGGAGATGAGATGTCTGGTTGGCCGGGCAGGTGA
>NZ_JBSGCA010000073.1:0-24451 GCF_053601535.1 Nocardia sp. NPDC004718 | reverse complement strand
CCCTACCGACCACCACGAACACCCCTCGAACACACCATCACCCAAGCATTCACCGACATACTCCACACCAACACCATCGGACTCGACGACTCCTTCTTCACCCTCGGCGGCGACAGCATCATGTCGATCCAGTTGGTCAATCGAGCCAGGGCGGCGGGTGTGGTGTTCACCCCGCGCGACGTGTTCGACCGCAAGACGGTCGCCGGGCTGGCCGAGGTCGCCGTCCGCGGCGGCACCGCGGCGACCGCGCTTCCGGCCGAACTGCCCGGCGGAGGCGTGGGGCCGATGCCGGTCACGCCGATCGTCCGGTGGCTGCTCGAGCGGGCGGGGTCGGGGTTCGGCCGCTTCTCGCAGGCGGTGTTGCTCGGACTGCCGCCGGGGATCGACCGGCAACAGCTGGTGGGCACGGTGCAGGCGGTACTCGATCGGCACGACATGCTGCGCGCGCGGCTGCGCCCGACCGACGATGGAAGCTGGGCGTGGGAAGCCTTACCCGCCGGGACGATTCGAGCCGAGGACGTCATCCGTCGGGTGGCGATGCCGGAAGCGCCGGGAAGCGCCGAGTTCCGTGCTTCTGCGGCGGCGGAATTGGACGCCGCCGCGGACCGGCTCGACCCGGGCGCCGGGGTCGTGCTGCAGGTGGTCTGGTTCGACCCGGTAGCCACGACGGAGCCGGGCCGTGCGCTTGTGGTGGCGCACCATACGGCCGTCGACGGAGTGTCCTGGCGGGTGCTGGTGCCGGATCTCGCGATCGCGTGGGCGCGGATCGAGTCCGGCGAACCACCCGAGCTGGCCCCGGTCGGGACGTCCATGCGCAGGTGGGCCCACGGGCTGGTCGAATCGGCCGCAAGCGCCGAGCGGCGCGCCGAATTCGGGTTCTGGAAAGCGATGGCCGCCGGAGACGATCCGGTGATCGGATCGCGCCCCCTCGACCCCGCGATCGATGTGGCCGCCACGGCCCGCACGGTCGAGATCGATGTTCCCCCCGAGGTGACCGAGGCGTTGTTGACCACCGTGCCCGCGGCATTCCACGGCGAGGTGAGCGACGGGCTGCTGGCCGCGCTGGCGGTGGCGGTGACGAAGTGGCGGCGCGAGCGCGACACGGTCGCGTCCGGCGATCTCGCGGACGTCGTGATCGGTTTGGAAGGGCACGGCCGCGAGGAGCGCGCGGTCCCCGGCGCGGATCTGGCCCGGACGGTCGGCTGGTTCACCACGAGTTTCCCGATGCGCCTCGACCTTTCCGGCATCGATGTCGACGACGCGACCGCGGGTGGACCCGCGCTGGGGGCAGCGGTCAAGTCGGTGAAGGAACAGCTGCGCAAGGTCCCGGACCACGGGATCGGCTACGGCTTGCTGCGGTATCTCAACACCGATACCGGACCGGAACTCGAGAGCATGCCGACACCGCAGATCGGGTTCAACTACCTCGGCCGCGTCGCCACGAAGGTGCCCGGAGGAGCACCGTCGGCCGGATGGCTACCGGTGGACGACGGCGGGGACCTCTCGGGCGCCGAGTTCACCGGTGCGCTCGATCCGGACCTGCCGATGTCGGCGGTGCTCGACATCAACGCCCTCGTCCTGGACGACGGTGACCGGCGGCGGCTGCGGGCGAGGTGGTCGTATCCGGCCGGGGTGCTCACCGCCGACCAGGTGCACGAGGTGGCGGAGTCGTGGCGCCGGGTACTGACCGCGTTGGCGGCATACAGCCGCCGTGCCGGGACCGGCGGACGGACGCCATCGGATCTGGACCTCGTCGATCTCACCCAGTCCGATATCGAGCGGCTCGAGACCGGATATCCGGCGCTGAGCGATGTTTGGCCGTTGACTCCGTTGCAGGAGGGATTGCTGTTCCATGCGCTGTTCGCCGAGGAGTCGGTGGACGCCTATGTGGTCCAGCTGGTCCTCGAACTGGGTGGGCGAGTCGATGCGCGGCGGCTGCGCCGAGCCGGGCAGGCGCTGCTGAACCGGCATGCGAATCTGCGCGCGGCGTTCGTCACCGACACCGGGCCGGTGCAGGTGGTCGACGAAGACCTCGAGGCGCCATGGACGGAGCTGGACCTGTCCGGGCTGGACGACGGGGAACGGGATCGAGAGTGGACTCGGCTGATGGCCGCGGACCGCGCGACGCGGTTCGACCCGTCGCGCGCCCCGCTGCTGCGCTGGATGCTGGTCACCACCGGGCCGGAACGCTTCCGGTTGGTGCTGACCAACCATCACCTGCTGCTGGACGGCTGGTCGACGCCGCTGCTCGTGAAGGAGTTGCTGGTGCTCTACGCCACCGACGGCGACGACGCGATGCTCCCTCGGGTCCGACCCTATCGGGACTTCTTGGCGTGGCTGGTGCGGCAGGACCCGACCGCCTCGCTCGACGCCTGGGCCCGTGCGTTCGACGGCGCCGACGAGCCGACCCTGATGGCTCCGTCCGACCCCCGCCGCCGCTACACCGAATCACGAGATGTCTTCGGCGAATTGACCGAGGAACAGACCGCCGACTTGACGAACCTGGCGCGGGCACGCGGAGTCACCCTCAACACCGTGGTCCAGACGGCCTGGGCGATCGTGTTGGGCGCCTTGACATCCCGGACGGATGTCACCTTCGGCACCACTGTCTCCGGACGGCCTCCGCAACTTTCGGACGTCGAATCGATGATAGGGCTGTTCGTCAACACGCTGCCGGTGCGTGTCCGGCTCGACCGCACCGAGAGTTTGGGGCAGCTGCTCGACCGGATGCAGGCCCAACAAGCCGCGCTGCTCGATCATCACTACGTGGGCCTGACCGACATCGAACGGGTGGCCGGGCCGGGAGCGGTGTTCGACACGATGACGGTGTTCGAGTCCTACCCGGTCGATCGTGGCGGGCTCACCGCGGACACCGATATCGCGGGCATGCGGCTGCTCGATGTGAGCGGCGCCGACGCGGCGCACTACCCGATCGGCGTGGTCGCCCAGGTCGACACGCGATTGCGTCTCGACATCAAGTACCTGCCCGATCTCTTCGACCACGACATGATGGATGCGACGCTGCGTCGAGTTCTGCGTGTGCTGGGCGCGGTCGCCACCGACCTGGATCTACCACTGTCCCGGCTGGATCTGCTGTCCTCCGCGGAATACCGCGAGTTGGCGCCGGTGGCGGGTCGTCCGGCGGTGTCGGCGCAGGTCTTGCCGGATCTGCTGGCCGCGGCGGTGGCGAACGATCCGGGTGCGGTCGCGGCGGTGTGCGGCGATCGCCGGTGGACCTACGGCGAACTGGATGCGGAGTCGAATCGGCTGGCACGCATGCTGATCGGGCTGGGAGCGGGGCCGGAGACGAGCGTCGCGGTCGGATTGCCGCGGTCGGTCGAGTCGGTGCTGGCGGTCTGGGCCGTGGCGAAGTCCGGGGCGGCGTTCGCGCCGATGGACCCCGAGTATCCGGCCGGCCGCATCGCGTACATGCTCACCGATTCGGGTGTGGCGGTGGGGATCACGCTGTCGCGGTGGCGGGATCGTTTCCCCGGATCGGTGCGATGGCTGGTGCTCGACGAACCGGCGGTCGAAGCGCAGCTGGCGGGATTCCCGGCAGCGCCGGTGAGCGACGACGAGCGAACACGGCCGGTGCGGGCCGACCACGCGGCGTACGTGGTCTACACGTCCGGGTCGACGGGAGAGCCGAAAGGGGTGGTGGTGTCGCACAGGGGGCTGGCGAATCTGGTGGACGATCAATGCGCGCGGTTGGGTGTCGGGCCGGGCACGCGGGTGCTGCATGCCGCGTCTCCGAGTTTCGATGCTGCGGTGCTCGAATACCTCTGGGCGTTCGCGACGGGCGGGCAACTGGTGATCGCGCCGCCGACGGTCTACGGTGGGGACGAGCTGGCGCAAATCTTGGCGCGGGAGCGGGTTTCGCACGCGGCGCTGACGCCAACGGCCTTGGCGACGGTCGATCCGGCCGGGCTCGGGGGCCTCGGTACGGTCGTGATCGGCGGCGAGGAGCCCCCACCGGAGTTGGTGTCGCGGTGGGCGCCGGGCCGGAGATTGTTCAACACCTACGGTCCTGCCGAGGCCACGATCCAGACCGACGCCGGGCGCCCGCTGGTGGCGGGTGAGGCCGTGACGACCGGCAGCCCGATCCGCGGGGTGCAGGAGATCGTGCTCGACACCTGGTTGCGGCCGGTACCGGTCGGAGTCGTCGGCGAGTTGTATCTGGCGGGTCCCGGTTTGGCGCGCGGCTATCGCAACCGGGTGGGCACGACCGCGTCTCGGTTCGTCGCGAATCCGTTCGCGGGGCCGGGGCAGCGCATGTACCGGACCGGTGACCTGGTGCGGTGGCTGCGGTCGCCGACCGGACATCTGACGCTCGACTACATGGGCCGGACGGATTCTCAAGTGAAGATCCGTGGTTTCCGCATCGAGCTCGGCGAGGTCGAATCGGCGCTGCTCGCATACGCGGGTGTGGCGCACGCGGTGGCAGCCGTGCGCCGAGGCGCGGTCACCGGCAACCGGTTGATCGGGTACGTGGTTCCCGAGGCCGGGGCCGAGCTCGACACGGACGCGGTTCGCGAGTTCGCCGCGGAGCGCTTGGCCTCGCATATGGTGCCCGCGACCGTCGTGGCGATCGACGCGCTACCGATGACGGCCAACGGCAAGCTGGACCGCACCGCTCTGCCCGAGCCCGACTTCACCCCTCGTGCCGGATCCCGGCCACCGGCCACCGAGCTCGAGACGACGCTGGCCGGACTGTTCGCGGAGGTGCTCGGACTCGACGAGGTCGGCGCGGACGATTCGTTCTTCGCCATGGGCGGCGACAGCATCATGGCGATTCAGCTGGTCGCGCGCGCCAAGGCGGCGGATCTGCTGTTCTCCGCGCGCGACGTGTTCGAGCACGGAACGGTCGCCGAGCTGGCCCGGGTCGCCGTGCGCGACAGCACCGAGGCCACCGCCCTGCCCGCCGAACTGCCCGGCGGAGGCGTGGGACCGATACCGCTGACGCCGATCATGTGCTGGATGTTCGAGCGCGGCGGCTTCGACCGTTTCAGCCAGTGGGCGATGCTCACGCTGCCTGCCGGTATCGACAGCGCCGGAATCGGCGCCACCGTCCAAGCGGTGCTCGAACACCACGACATGCTGCGAGCCCGGCTACGCCCGGACACCGCGCACGCGTCCGGCTGGGCGCTGCACGTATCGCCGACCGCCGCACCCGCCACGGGGCTGATCCGGCGCGTGGCGGTAACCGCGGCACCGGACAGCAGCGACTTCGCCGCGATCGCCGACGCCGAGGCGAACGCCGCGGCCGAGCGCCTCGACCCCGCGGCAGGAGTCGTGCTGCAACTGGTCTGGTTCGAGTGGGCGCGACAGCCGGGACGGCTGCTGATCGTCGCGCATCACCTGGTCGTCGACGGCGTTTCGTGGCGCATCCTGGTTCCCGACCTCGCGATCGCGTGGGCACAGATCAGCGCGGGTCAACCACCGCGGCTCGCGCCAGTCGGTACCTCGATGCGACGCTGGGCGCATGCGCTGAACACCGCCGGCGCACGGCGGGACGAACTCGACTGGTGGCGCTCCACACTCGACGTCGCGGACCCGCCGATCGGCGCACGCGCGATCGACCCGGCCGTGGACGTTCAGGCCACCGTCGCGACCGTCGAGGTGACGCTGCCCACCGCGGCGACTCGCGCGGTGCTCACCACGCTGCCGGAGGTTTTCCATGGCAACGTGGACGACGCGCTGATCGCGGGTCTCGCTCTGGCACTGACCCGGTGGCGGCGCGAGCGCGGCGACACCGCGCCGGAAACGCTGCTCACCCTCGAAAGCCACGGCCGCCACGACGCGGTGCTCCCGCGCGCCGACCTCTCGCGCACCGTTGGATGGTTCACCACCACATATCCGGTGCGACTCGACTTGTCCGGCATCGACATAGATGACGCGTTCGCCGCCGGACCCGCCGCCGGGGCCGTCGTCAAATCGGTCAAGGAACAACTCCGGCAGGTCCCCGATCACGGGATCGGCTACGGAGTGCTGCGATACCTCGACGCCGATACCGCCCGCATCCTGGGTGCGCTACCCATACCGCAGGTGAGCTTCAACTATATGGGCAGGTACGACACCATTCCCGCAGCGTTGCGCGAGGCCGGGTGGATGCCCGCCGGAGGCGGTGGAGTCCAGAACCCCGACTCGACCGTCGCGTCCCTGCTGGGAGTCAACGCGGTCGTCACCGACACCGCGGACGGGCCGGTTCTGACCGCCGCCTGGGATTATCCGACCGGCCCGCTCACCTCCGACGAGGTCACCGACCTCGCGGAACTGTGGCGCGACGCGGTGACCGCGATGGCCGACCACGCGTCCCGGCCCGGTGCGGGCGGGCTCACCCCCTCCGACCTCGACCTCCTCGATCTGGGCCAGGACACGATCGACCGGCTCGAGCGCCTGCACCCGGCTCTGGAGGACATCTGGCCGCTGACGCCGCTGCAGACGGGGTTGCTGTTCCACGCCCAGCTCGCGGACGGCGCCCTCGATGCCTACATCGTGCAACTGTGTATGGAACTCGGCGGACACGTCGACGCCGATCGGCTGCGCCGCGCCGCGCAGGCGCTCGTCGGACGGCACCCCAACCTGCGGACCGCGTTCGTGCGCGACGGCGCGGGTGAAGCGGTCCAGGTCGTGCACAAGCACGTCGACGTGCCGTTCACCCTCGTCGACCTGGCCGAGCACGAGGACTCCGCCGCCGAACTGGAGCAGTTCATGGCCGCCGACCGGCGCGCCAGCTTCGACGTGACCGCGGCGCCGCTGCTGCGAATGACGTTGGTGCGCATCGCCCCTGAGCAATACCGGCTGATGTGGAGCATGCATCACATCCTGATCGACGGCTGGTCGACGCCACTGCTGATCCGGGAACTGCTGACCCTCTACGCCTGTGACGACGACGCCACGGCGCCCGCTCCGGGCCGTCCCTTCCGTGACTACCTGACGTGGCTGCACGCCCAAGATCAGAGCGCGGCGGAAACCGCGTGGACGCGAGCGCTCGAGGGCGTGTCGGAGCCGACTCTCCTCGCTGTCGCGGATCGCGGCCGCAGGCACATCACCGCCACGCGCGAAGTGCGGGTCCAGCTGAGCGAACACCGCACCTCGGCCCTGGTCGCCACCGCACATCGGCAGGAGGTCACGCTCAACACCCTCGTTCAGGCCGCCTGGGGAATCGTGCTGGCCAACGCGACCGGCCGCGAGGACGTGGTGTTCGGCACCACCGTCTCCGGGCGCCCGCCCCAGATCGCCGGCATCGAATCGATGGTCGGGCTGTTCATCAACACGGTGCCGGTGCGGGTCCGGCTGGACCACCGGGAAACCCTCGCCCAACTGGTGCGGCGAATCCGGACCGAACAAGCCGCGCTGCTCGACCATCACCACCTGGGCCTGGCCCGGATCCAGCACATCGCCGGTCCTGGCGCGATGTTCGACACCGTGACGGCCTTCGAGTCCTACCCGATCGACTCGGCCGGATTGTCCGAAGACACCGATATCGCGGGAATGCGTGTCCTGGGTGTGCACGGACGGGATGCCGCGCATTATCCGCTCGGCCTGATCGTGCACCAGGGCGACAGCTTGCACCTGACCTTCAAATACTTGCCCGATCTGCTGACCCGACAGCAGATCGACGCCATCGCCGACCGGGTGCTGCGCGTACTCGACACCGTCGCGGAACACATCGACCTGCCGCTCACCCGGCTACAGCTGCTGTCGGAGGCCGAGCAGGCCGCGCTGGTGCCCGTTCGCGGGCCGCACGGGGCGGTGATGTCGGTGTTGCCGCAAGTGCTGACCGCCGCGATGGAACCGGAGACCGAGGCGGTGGTCTACGGCGACGCGCGACTGTCCTACCGCGAACTCGAGGAAACGTCGAACCGGTGGGCGCGGGTATTGATCGATACCGGGATAGGACCGGAATCGTTCGTGGCCATAGCCCTACCTCGCTCCATCGACGCCATGATCGCCGTGTGGGCGGTCGCCAAGACCGGCGGCGCGTTCGTCCAGGTGGAACCCAGCCATCCGCGCGAGCGCAGCACCACCATCCTGACGGATTCCGGTGCCACCGTGGGATTCACTCGCGAGCCCTACCGAAACCAGTTGCCGGACACCATCAGCTGGCTGACCCTCGACAGCCCCTCCTTCGCCGCGATGTCGGCAGCGGCATCCCCCGCGGCGATCAGCGATGCCGACCGAACTGCCCCACTTCGACCACAGCACCCCGCCTACCTGGTCTACACCTCCGGCTCCACCGGAACCCCGAAGGGCGTCGTGGTCACACACACCGGGATAGCGAACCTGGCCGCGGACACACGGGAACGGTTCGGCATCACTCCGTCCTCTCGGATACTGGCTGTCGCCTCGCCGAGCTTCGATGTCTCGATCCTCGAATGGATCAGCGCCGTCTGCGGCGGAGCCACGCTGATCCTCGCCCCCACACCGGTTGGCACCGGGCTGTCCGAGCTGGTCCGGGCGGAACACGTCACCCATGCCGCGCTCACCCCGACGATGCTCGCCGCGATGAATCCCGACGGACTCGAAACTCTGGTCATCGGCGGTGAGCCGTGTCCACCGGAGCTGGCGGCGCGATGGACGCCGGGCCGCACGGTGCTCATCAGTTACGGGGCCACCGAGACCACGGTCGTGAGCTGCGCGGGCACTCCGCTGTCCACCACCGTCGACGGCCCGATCGCCATCGGCGGCCCGATCCGCGGATTCACCGCCGTCGTACTCGATCGCAAGCTCCGCCCCGTTCCGTTCGGAGTGGTCGGCGAACTCTATCTGTCCGGACCGGGCCTCGCCCGCGGCTACCACAACCAACCCGCGACCACCGCGAGCCGATTCGTCCCCGCCCCGTACGGCCGGCCCGGGACGCGGATGTATCGCACGGGCGACCTGGTGGCGTGGACCGCCGACCGAAGACTGCAATACAAGGGCCGCAGCGACCTGCAGTTGAAGGTCCAGGGCAACCGCGTCGAACCCGGCGAGGTCGAATCCGCGCTGAGCAGCTACCCCGACATCGCCTACGCCGCGGTCACCGTGCACACCCGCCCCGACGGCACCGGCCAACTCACCGGCTACGTCGTACCGATGCCGCACACCACACCCGACACCGTCGCCATGACCACCTACCTCGCAACCCGCCTGCCCACCCACATGATCCCCACCGCCATCGTCGTCCTCGACCGGATCCCGCTCACCAGCACCGGCAAATTCGACTACAAAGCCCTGCCCGCGCCGGACCGCCCCCCGTTCCGTGCGCCGTCCACACCGCTGGAGGCCACCGTCTGCGAGGCGTTCGCGCGAACGCTCCAGCTCGAACGAGCCGGTTGCGACGACGGATTCTTCGCCCTGGGCGGCAACTCGCTGGCCGCCACCCGGCTGGTGGCGCGGTTGGAGGAGTCCACCGGGGTGCCCGTGCCGATTCAGTGGATCTTCAGCGACCCGACACCGCAATCGCTGGCCCGCCGCATCCAGGCCCGGCTGCACGGCATCGAGGAACCCGACCCCCATGACGCGCTCGCCGTCCTGCTTCCGCTGCGCGCGACCGGCGCGGAGCCGCCACTGTTCTGTGTCCACCCGGCCATCGGTTTGGCTTGGGGTTTCAGCGGACTCGTGCAGCACCTCGGCTCGGAGCGACCCGTCCACGGGCTGCAATCCCCGGCGCTGAGCGACCCCACCGCGCGGTTCGACACGCTCGACCAACTCGCCGCCCGCTACGTGCGGGAGATCCGGGCGGTCCAGCCGCACGGCCCCTATCACTTGCTCGGCTACTCATTGGGCGGCACCATCGCGCACGCGATCGCCGTGCGACTGCGCCGCGAGGGCGAACCCGTGGCCACCCTGGCGATGATGGACACGCGCGTAGTCGATGCGGGCAGCGCGCAAGCTCCCCTACCCACCCTCAGGGACCTGCTCGCCGAGTTCGGCGGCGTGGCCGGTTTCCGAATTCCGGCCGACTTCACCGTCGAGGCCGCGACCGACCTGCTGCACCGGCAGGGCGGTCTCTTCACCGCCCTCACGCCCGAACATCTGGCGGTTCTGCATGGCGACTACACCCGGCTCATCGACCTCACCCGGGATCATCGACCGGCACTCTTCGACGGTGATCTGCTCTACTTCAGCGCCGCCAACGGCCGCCCGGACGACGGCCCCACTCCATCTCTCGCGTGGCAGGAGTACCTCACCGGCAGCATTTTCGAACACCGCGTAGCCGTCCCGCACGAAAGGATGACCGACCCCGAGGCGCTACGCGTCATCGGATCAACCCTGACCGAGCATTTCCGCCGCACCCTCGTCCCCTCACCGGAGCCTCCGATCTCAGCAAGGACCAGCAGATGATGAACACCGACCCCATAGTCGGGACACGCTCCAGCGTCCAGCCGGTCAACCTTTTCGCTCCCGACGCGGAAACAGGCCTCGCCGACCACCCCAGGTTCGCCGAACTCCGTCGGTGGACCCGCGAATACCTGTGCCATCCCCACCCGGATCTCGGTCGGCCCGGCCCTGTGTGCCCCTACACCAGCCACGCCATCACGCACAGGTACCTGTGGGTCGCCTACTTCGATGGACACGACATCGATATCGGGCGCATCACCGCGATCGCCGACGATCTGTACGACCTGTTCCCGGCCCTGCCACCGCAGGAGACGCCCGAGTCACTGTTCAAGGCAGTTCTCGCGGTCTTTCCCGACCTCACCGACTACGCCTCGATCGACGCGGTGCAACGACAACAGAAAACCAAATTCGTCGACAAAGGTCTGATGATCGGGCAGTTCTATCCAGGTTGCACCTACCCCGGCCTGCACAATCCGGCGTTCCCGGCGCTCGACGCGCCCCTGCCCATCCTCGCGGTACGCCACATGGCCCCTACCGACTATCCGTTCCTCGTCGCGCGCCACGAATGGATCGATACCTACCTCAGGCTCTTCGCTCCTACCATTCCCGGATTCGTCGCCACGGCCATGTCCGTCAGACTCGAACAGGCAATCGACGCCCAGAAAGACACTTCGTGAGTCGGTGGTGCGAACGCCCGGTGACCACCGCCGAGCGGGTCCCGGCGACCGGCTGGACAGCGCTCAGTCCGCCACCAGTTCCACCGGGACCGCGATGACGTCGACCATGGCCCCGTTGCGCAGCACGGTGACCGGCAGTTGCACGCCGATCGACTCGGCGAACAGCTGCCGCTGAATCCCCTGCGCGTCACGCACTTGCGACCGCGCCACGCTCAGCACCAGATCACCGCGGCGCAGCCCGGCCAGCTCGGCGGGGCCGCCACTGACCACCTCCACGATGCGCACCCCGGCGGCCTGCCCGGTGCGCGCGGCGACCGGCTCGGGCAGCGGCGCGGGCACGCCGACCAAGCCGAGGTACGCGCGCCGGACGCGCCCCTCGGTGTGCAGCGTGCCGATGATCCGGCGCGTCGTCGCGTTGATCGGGATGGCGAGGCCGAGCCCGATGCCCGCGACCGCGGTGTTGACGCCGACCACCCGGCCGGCCGAGTCCGACAGCGCGCCACCGGAATTTCCGGGATTGAGCGCGGCGTCGGTCTGGATCACGTCCTCGATCACCCGGCCGGCGCGGCGGGACGCCACCGGAACCGCGCGCCCGAGCGCGCTCACCACGCCCGCGGTGACCGAACCCGCCAGGCCGAGCGGACTTCCCACCGCCACCACCAGCTGGCCGACCACCAACTGGTCGGCATCTCCGAGCGGCACCGCGTCCGGCGCGCCGGCGCGTACGCGCAGCACCGCGAGATCCGACAGGGGATCCACCCCGACGACGTGGAAGCGGGATTCCACCCCGTCGGCGAAGACCACCTCACCCGCGCGGGCCGCGCCGACGACGTGCGCGTTCGTCAACAGGAACCCGTCGTCGGTGAAGACCACCGCCGATCCGCTGCCCCGCCTGGTCCGCACGCTGGCCACGTGCGGCGTCACCGACGCCGCCACCGCGATCACCGTGCGGGAGTAGGCATCCATCGCGGCGTTGTCCACGCCGACCACCACCCTGTTTGCCGGAATTGCACTACTTCGTCCAGGATGCCCTCGTGCCGCGGACGACGCACGGTGTTCGCCGCAGGCGCAACCCGGCCGCGGGTGCACCGGGCGTGTCGCCGGGATACGGATCGCAGGTCCGGCACCGGCCACCGTTACGCCGTGGGCACCCGGTCGAGGAAACCGTGCACACTCGTGATCCGGTCGTCGGCTCCGAGGGAGATCACGTCCGAACCCGCGACCGGGGCGCTGCCGTCGGCCGCGGAGACCAGCTCCCAGGAGAAGCGGGCGATGTCGTGGTGGCCGTCGACCGCGCCGAGGCGACGGAACTCGAACCCGGGGAACTGCGCCTGCACGCCCCCGATGGCCGCCGTCAGCTGGGCGTGCCCGCGCACCTCCGCGAGCGGATCGGTGTACGCGCCGTCCTCGGCCCACGCGGCCGCCACCGCCGCGGCCCTGGCGTCCTCGTCGGTGGCGTTCCACGCGGCGAAGTACCGATCGACCGCTTCCTCGTAGCGCGACATAATGAATCCTCCTGTGCGGTAATGGTTTTCGTCAGCCGTTCGGGTCTTCCGATCGGCTGTCTCCAACCTTGCCGCGCCGCGCGCCCCGAGTCGATTACGCGCGAGGTAATGATCGCCGGAAAAGCGCGCGCGCCCGAGGGCTCAGCGCAGTAAGCCCCGCTTCTCGAGATAGGCCGATGGAATCACCACCGCCGCCAGAGCCAGCAGCACGGTGATCAAAAGGCTCACCTGCCAGGGCAATTCGGCGATGTCGAGGAGACCTGCGGCGTAGCAGCCGACGACCAGAACGGGCGGCAGGACGACCGCGGTGGTGACGGTGAACACCTTGACGATCTCGCGCTGCCGCACATTCAGGCAGATCGTCACGGATTGCTGCAAGAAGCGGACCTTGTCGTACGCCGAGCGCGCATACTGTCCCACCCCGTCGATGTCGTCGAGCAGGATGCCGATCGCCTCGTCGAGTTCCGCCTTCCCTGGTGACGTGTCGGCCATCAGATGTCGCGCGGCGCGGGCCAGCTGCCGCTGGGTCTCCTGAGTGCGCGAGACGGTGCGTTCGGTCGCGTTCATCCGCGATATCACGCCGCGCGGGTCGGCGAGCTCGATCTCGCGCCGGTCCCGGCCCGTGATCGTGTGCTCGATCTCGTCGCGCAACGCCTCCATGGCGTCACCCGCATGATGTAGCACCCGCTCCGACGCCTCGTTCAGCGCCCACAGCAGCGCGTACATCACGCCGTGCGCGGAACCGGCGAGCGCCGGGTCCCGGCGCATCTTCGCGACCGCCTTGTCGAAGGGGACGAAATGCTCGGACGGCTGCAGCGTCACGAGGAATTCACCGCCCAAGGCGAAGACGATCGTCTCCTGTTCGATGTTCTCGCCACGCTGGAATCCGGCCGTCACCGGAAAGTAGCGAAAGCTGTCGGTCTCCAGGACCTGATCGCGTGCGGACGTGAAGTCGATGCCGAGCCGTTCCCGCAGCACCGCCGCGGTGTCGGCGTCGTCGGCGGCGAGCGGAATCCAATGCTGCTGGAGCACTTCGGTATCGAAGCGGTCGGCGGTCACGGCACTGAGAAAGGTCGTCATCGACTACCGCTGCCCGCGGAACGAGCGCACCGAGGATCCGGCCTGCTGTCGCCGTTCCGGATCCGTTGTGCGAGGCGATGTTTCGGCCTTCTCGGGCAATGTGGCCATAGCGGGTGCTCCAATACTTGCTGTCGTGCGGGGCTGGCGCACTCCTCCGGTACCGAGGACGCACGCAGGGGCGAGCAGCGACGTGATCGGGCGGCGCCGCGGGTCGGTGGCCAGTATCGGCCGAACCCGGACGCGCCGCTCTTACGCGCCGGAGAGATGACGAAGGTGGAGGTCCGTACCGCGTCGGCCGATGGGCGCCGTTGCCCGGCGGGCGATCACGCACGCGGATCAACGACGCGCCGGCGCAACCTGTTTCGCGAGAGCGGCCCGGCTGTAGACGTCGATACTGTCATCCGGCATCTGCCGCTCACCTCGCTTCGTCGGTCGACCGGCGCACGAATTGCGCCATCCATCATTAGAAACCCGCCCATCGGGGTACGTCAATCAGTTGCGCAAGTGTTCGACAGCGCGCCACCCGATGGAAATCCAGCGACAGTGGCGAAGCAGACGACCGCGGACGACAGCGGTTTTCGGCGCCACGGCGGCGGCCACCTGGTTGCACAGCCGGTCACGGCCGTGCCACCCTACCGACAGTTTTGGAGGCGGACGTGACCCAGCACGGCGAGCCGCCGGGACCGATCCCGGCGGACCGATTGGCGGACGCCGCGGCGGTTTTCGGCATGCTCGCCGCCACCGCGCGTCTGCAGATACTCTGGCTGCTCGCGCAGGGCGAGCGCGACGTCGGCTCCCTCGCGGCCGTCGTCGGCCAGTCCGTGCCCGCCGTGAGCCAGCATCTGGCCAAACTGAAACTCGCCGGTCTGGTCCACGCCCACAAAGATGGCAGACGCCACGTCTACGCGATCACCGACCCCGACATCGCCGACCTCGTCCGCCTGGCCTTCCGCCACCACCGCGGACACCACGACTGACGCGGACGTCACTCCGCCACATCCACCCCGTACCGGCGCGCCAGTACCGCGAGATCCGTCGGATAACCCTGGCCCACCGCACGCAACCGCCAGACGTCGCCACGCAGGTAGACCTACGCCACGCCGTCGTACACCTGGCGGTCGACGCCCGCCCCGGACCACCCGACAGCACCGACGAGTTCCTGCAGGCTCGACACGGCGTGGCTGCTGGCCGCGTGGGCGGGGAATGACGTCGGATTCTCGCTGATCGCGACCCTCGCCGGAGGGACCGTGCCTGCGCTGTCGTGGTGTGAGTTGACGTTCCCGACCGCGCTGGCGCCGTGGTCGGCTACCGAGTCCGCACGACATGCCCGGCGGATCTGCACCGCCGACGCTCCGGGTGCCCGACTGCACCGGAAGCCGGCGACAGTCCCCATTCGTTGCTGAAGTGGTCGAACGTCCAGCTCGAGCGGTCGCGGATTCGGCCGCCTCGCCACTTCCGACGTCCCTTCCGCAGGTCGGCCGGACAGTGGGCGGCTCAGCCGTTCGCGCTGGACAGCGAACCCGTCCGCGGCCGGAACCCGGCGCGCGGCGCATCACCGGGTGCCGTGATCACCGAACCCGCCAGTAGGGTTGACCACGGCGTTGCCAGGCCGGATGCTCTTGGTTGGCCGAACAGCTCGAAACCGGACATGCGAGCGATCTTCATCGTCGTAGCGCCGAGTTGTGGCGGCGACGACGCCGGTGCGGACCTGCCCCGGTGTCCGGTACTCGAGGGGAGATTCGCGTGACCTACCGCCTGACCGATATCGATTGCGTGAGTGCGCGTGGGCACTCCGCGCTAGGGGGAACCCTGGCGATACAAGCGGTCTGGCGCTACGACCGTGCGGTGGATCTGGCGGCGCTCGAGCATTTTCATGAGGCGTTGCGGCACGGCAGGCTGGGCAGAGCGGTCGCGCCCGCGACGATCCCCGCCGCCGGGGACCGATGGACCACCCGAGTCGAATTCAGCCCGCTCGAGGTCGCGGACGAGCCCATTCCCTCGGGCGATCTGGAGGCCTGGATCGCCGAACAGGGAAATGCCGAGTTGCGTACCTTCGGCGGGCCCGCATGGCGGTTGGCGGCAACCCAGCTCGACAACGGGGAAAGCGCGGTGTCGCTGCTGGTTTCCCACACGCTCGCGGACGGCCAGGCGTTCTGCACGGCGATCACGGACGCCGTCGCGGGCAAGCGACTCGACTTGTCCTACCGCACCGATGAATTCGGCCGGATGCGCCTGCTCGCCGGTGATCTCCGCGATGCCGCGCGGCGAGCCAGGTCGTTACCCTCCGCCGCCGGTTTGGCGCTGCGATTGGCCGTCACCGGGCGCGGCGGCGGGGCCGGGCCCGCCGACGACGCGCCGGACTTCCGGCTTCCGACCGTCACCGCGACGGTCCCAGCGCAGCTGTGGCATGCGGCGGCACGGGCCCGAGGCGGAACCGGCACCACCCTGGCGGTGGCGATGATGACCGCCATCGCGACGGAGGTCGGCCGCACCGACGAAGAGGGCCGGGTTCGCATGATGATGCCGGTCAGCACCCGCACCGCCGACGATTTTCGGGCGAACGCTCTGACCTCCATCGCCTTCGAAATAGACGTACACGACGGCGCACCGGCCGACCTCGCTCCGCTGCGCGCGGTGATGAAGGAAAAGCTCACCGTGGCCGCGGCCAGCGGACAGGACGTCCCGCCGCTGGTCCCGATCGCGGTGGCGCTGCCGCGCGGACGGTATGCCCGGCTGGCGCGGCAAGCCGCCACCGACCCCACCTCTACGGTGTGCTCCAGCCTCGGCAAGCTCGACCCCGAAATGCTGCGCATCGACGGCCGCCCGGCCTCGGCGATGATGCTCGGCCTGGTCAATCAGAGCCTCGACTCGCGGAGCGTCGTGACCGAACGCGGCGGCACTCTGTACGTGGCGCTGGTCGAGGCCGCGGAGAAGATCACGATGCGCGTCATGGGGTTCCACCCGCCTGCCCTGCTGGACACCGAGCAGCTCACCGAGCTGGTGCGGTCCGCGCTCGCCGAGTACGAGCTCTCGGCGACCTTCTGGTAGCCCCCCGGCTTGTCACCGCGATGTGGCACGATCGCGTAAGTGACCAGCCGACCCGCCGCCACGCAGCACCTGCACGACCTCGCGCGGCTGCGCCGCGTTCGCGACCGCATCGATCGCGAGTACGCGCAGCCGCTGGACGTGGAGGCGCTCGCGCGCGACGCGCACATGTCGGCCGGCCACCTCAGCCGTCAGTTCCGGCTCGCCTACGGCGAGTCGCCGTACTCCTATCTGATGACGCGGCGCATCGAACGCGCGATGTCGCTGCTGCGTCGTGGCGACCTCAGCGTCACCGAGGTGTGCTTCGCGGTCGGCTGCTCGTCGCTGGGCACCTTCAGTACCCGCTTCACCGAGTTGGTCGGTGTGCCGCCGAGCGTCTACCGGCGCGAGGCGGCCCGCGCCACGGCGGGGATGCCCTCGTGCGTGTCGAAACAGGTGACCAGACCGATCAGGAATCGAGAAGCACCGGTTACCGAGCCGCAATTAGCCTGACTGCCATGGACATCACCATTCACGCGAGCTTCCTGCCGCACGACGACGCGGACGCGGCCCTCGCTTTCTACCGCGACATCCTCGGCTTCGAGGTCCGCAACGACGTCGGGTACGAAGGGATGCGCTGGCTCACGGTCGGCCCCGCCGGCCAGCCGGAAACCTCCATCGTCCTGCATCCGCCGGGCGCCGATCCCGGCATCACCGACGACGAGCGCCGCACCATCACCGAGATGATGGCGAAGGGCACCTATGGCGGCATCCTGCTGGCAACCAAGGATCTGGACGGCGCTTTCGATCGGCTGGCGGCCAACGACGCGGAGATCGTCCAGGAGCCGACCGAGCAGCCGTACGGGGTGCGCGACTGCGCCGTCCGCGATCCCGCGGGCAACCTGATCCGCATCCAGCAGCGGCGCTGACCCGCCCGGCGCGAACTGATCGAACCGAGCCCGGCGACGCCGACCGCGCAGGCGGCCCCGCCCGACAGATGGAGACACGATGAGCACGGCCACGACGACGGACACGCGGTCGCCCGCGCCGCACGCCGCGGACAGCCACGACCTGATCCGCGTGCACGGCGCGCGCGAGAACAACCTCGAGGATGTCAGCATCGAGATCCCGAAGCGACGGCTGACGGTGTTCACCGGCGTCTCCGGCTCGGGCAAGAGCTCACTGGTGTTCAGCACGATCGCCGCGGAGTCGCAGCGGCTGATCAACGAGACCTACAGCGCGTTCGTCCAGGGCTTCATGCCGACGCTGGCACGGCCCGAGGTCGACGTGCTCGAGGGGCTGACCACCGCGATCATCGTCGATCAGCAACGCATGGGTTCCGACCCGCGATCCACCGTCGGCACCGCCACCGACGCCAATGCCATGCTGCGCATTCTCTTCAGCAGGCTCGGAAAGCCGCACATCGGCTCGCCCCAGGCTTTCTCCTTCAATGTCGCCTCGATCAGCGGGGCGGGCGCGGTCACGACCGAGCGTTCCGGAAAAACCGTGAGGGAGCGCCGCAGCTTCAGCATCACCGGCGGGATGTGCCCGCGCTGCGAGGGCCGGGGCTCGGTGTCCGATATCGACCTCACCCAGCTCTACGACGATTCCAAGTCGCTCGCCGAGGGCGCGTTCACCATTCCGGGCTGGAAGTCGGACAGCTTCTGGACCGTGCGGGTCTACGCGGAGTCGGGTTTCGTCGATCCGAACAAGCCGATCCGCAAGTACACCAAGAGGGAGATGCAGGACTTCCTCTACAAAGAGCCCACCAAGGTGAAGATCGAGGGGGTCAACCTCACCTACGAGGGGCTGATCCCCAAGATCCAGAAGTCGTTCCTGGCCAAGGACCGGGAGGCGATGCAGCCGCACATCCGGGCGTTCGTGGACCGCGCGGTCACCTTCACGACCTGTCCCGAGTGCGACGGCACCCGGCTCACCGAAGCGGCGCGCTCGTCGAAGATCGCGGGCATCAGCATCGCCGACGCCTGCGCGATGCAGATCAGCGACCTCGCCGAATGGGTCGGCGGCCTGAGCGAGCCGTCGGTGGCGCCGCTGCTGGGCGCGCTGCGGCACACTCTCGACTCGTTCGTGGAGATCGGGTTGGGCTACCTCTCGCTGGACCGGCCCTCCGGCACACTGTCGGGCGGTGAGGCCCAGCGCACCAAGATGATCCGCCACCTCGGCTCCTCGCTCACCGACGTCACCTACGTCTTCGACGAGCCGACCATCGGCCTGCATCCCCATGACATCCAGCGGATGAACAACCTGCTGCTGCGGCTGCGGGACAAGGGCAACACGGTGCTCGTCGTGGAGCACAAGCCGGAGACCATCGTGATCGCCGACCATGTCGTCGACCTCGGGCCGGGGGCGGGCACGGCGGGCGGCACCGTCTGCTTCGAGGGCAGCGTCGAGGGGCTGCGGTCCAGCGGCACTGTCACCGGCCATCATTTCGACGACCGGGCCGCGCTCAAGGCCACCGTGCGCGAGCCGAGCGGCAAGCTCGAGATCCGCGGCGCGAAAGCGAACAACCTGCGCGATGTCGACGTCGACATTCCGCTGGGTGTGCTCGTCGCCATCACCGGCGTGGCGGGGTCCGGCAAGAGTTCGCTGGTGCACGGGTCGATCCCCGCGAGCGAAGGCGTGGTCGCGGTGGATCAGGCGCCCATCCGCGGCTCGCGGCGCAGTAATCCGGCGACCTACACCGGATTGCTCGAGCCGATCCGCAAGGCGTTCGCCAAGGCCAACGGGGTGAAGCCCGCGCTGTTCAGCGCCAATTCCGAAGGAGCGTGCCCCACCTGCAACGGCGCGGGCGTCGTCTACACCGACTTGGGGATGATGGCGGGTGTCGCCACCACTTGCGAGGAGTGCGAGGGCAAGCGATACCAGGCGTCGGTGCTGGAATACCACCTCGGCGGCCGCGACATCAGCGAAGTGCTCGCGATGTCGGTGCTCGAGGCCGAGGAGTTCTTCGGCACCGAGGCCGCGCGCACCCCGGCCGCGCACGCCATCCTGAGCAGGCTCGCCGACGTCGGGCTGGGCTACCTCAGCCTGGGTCAGCCGCTGACCACGCTGTCCGGCGGCGAGCGGCAACGGCTCAAGCTGGCCACGCGCATGGCCGAGAAGGGCGGCGTCTACGTCCTCGACGAGCCCACCACCGGCCTGCATCTCGCCGATGTCGAGCAGTTGCTCGGCCTGCTCGACCGGCTCGTCGACGCCGGCAAGTCGGTCATCGTCATCGAACACCACCAAGCGGTCATGGCGCATGCGGACTGGATCATCGACCTCGGTCCCGGGGCGGGACACGACGGCGGCCGGGTCGTATTCCAGGGCACTCCCGCCGACCTCGTCGCCGCCCGCTCCACCCTCACCGGCGAACATCTCGCGGCCTACGTCGGCGCCTGACCGGGCGCTCGCGAGCAGGGTGGCGGCGATCGACGCCGCTACCCTGACCCGAGAACGCGAGCCGTCAAGGCGAGCACGCCCTCCCGATGGCGTTGCGGGGAGGTCATGTCGGTGATCTCCGGACGCATGCTCGCGAAGATCGCCATGGCCAGGAACTCCGCGTCGGCGTCCGGGACGACCTGGGCGATCAACTCCGCCAGCAGCGCGCGCCACGGCGCCCAGGTCTCGGACCGGCAGCCGTCGGGCAGGGCGCGCGTCAACGGTTGCAACTCGACCACCGTGAGGTCGAACACCGTGGCGACGAACGTCAAGATCCGCTCGTCCACCGGCACGGCGGGATCCGCGGCTAGGTCGCGAACGGCCGCCCAAGCCCGTCCGGTCCGGTCGTCGAACAGCGCGCGAATCAGCCCTTCGCGGTCGGTGAATCGGCGGAACAGCGTGCCCTTCCCGACTCCCGCGGCTGCCGCGATCTCGTCCATGCAGACGTTGTCGCGCTGCTCATCGCAGATCAGACGCCCGGCTACGGCGAGGATCGCGGCCCGGTTGCGTTCGGCGTCGGCGCGCATCGCTGACCTCCAGTTGACATAAGCGGACCGATAGTCCGTATCATAGCGGCACGCTAAACGGACCGATAGTCCGCATCCGGAAAGGTGAGATCCCATGCGCGCAGTCCGCTATCACGAGTACGGCGACCCGGAAGTGCTGCGAGTCGAGGAGGTCGACGATCCCACGCCGGGCGAGGGCGAGCTGCTCGTCCGAGCCACGGCGACCGGAGTCAACTACTTCGAGGTGCAGGTGCGCGCCGGGGTGGTCCCGGATCCGCTCGGCCTGCCACTGCCGCACACGCCCGGCATCGAAGTAGCCGGGACGGTGGCCGCGGTCGGTCCCGGCGTCGAGACCCGCCGCATCGGCGAAAGAGTGGTCGGCACGGTCGCCTCCGGCAGTTACGCGGAGCTGGTGCGCATTTCGGCAGCGGCGGCCGTACCGCTCGACGATCGCCTCGGCGAGCATCAGGCCCTCGCGCTGCTCGGCCAGGGCGCGACGGCCGTGGGATTGATCGAAGCCGCGGAGATCGGGCCTGAGGACACGGTTCTGGTGGAGGCGGCAGGCGGAGGAATCGGAACCCTGTTGATCCAGTTGGCCAAACGAGCCGGAGCCCGGGTCGTCGCCGGTGCGAGCGGGGCCGCGAAGCGGCAGCTGGCCGCCGACCTCGGCGCCGATGCCACCGTGGACTACACGCGACCGGGATGGACCGAGGAGGCCGGTCCGGTGTCGGTCGTGCTCGAGACCGTCGGCGGACAGACGGCTCGGGAGGCTTACAGCCTGCTCACGAAACCGCACGCCCGCATGGTGGTCTTCGGCTCGGCCAGCGGCGTCGCGGTCGAGATCAGCTCGGAGCAACTCCTACCGGTCGGCGCCTCGCTGATTCCCTTCAGCCTCGGATATCGCCCGCAACGGTGGCCGGAGCTGGCCCGCCGAGCCGAGGACCTCACGGTGCGCGGTGAACTCACCCCCGTCATCGGCACGGTGCTACCCCTGGCCGAAGCGGCGACCGCCCACCGGGCGTTCGAAGACCGCACGGCCATCGGGAAGACCATCCTCACCCCCTGACCGCGTATCGGAAACGTGCGGCCGTCGAGCTCGAACGGCTCACGGCAAGGTACGCCGACCGGCCGACGCGCGACAGCATCCGCACCGGTGGCGATGCCGCCGGTGCGAAATGCCGTCGAGGTGCCCGCGAACTTCCCGCGCGGCGCGTCAATCCCAGCTGTCGATCTTGACGTCGTGGGGATGCGGAGCGCCCTTCTCGGTTTCGATCAGCGATTTCAGGCTCAGCAGGTAGACCGCCCACTTGGTGCTGCAGTGGTGCATGAAGTCCACCGGCTCCTTCCACCCTCGGTGCGCGAAGAGCACGGTGGTGTAGTCGCCCGCCTGATCGAGGCTCCAGTCCACCTGGGTGCCGATCCACTCATCGGGCCCGCCGACCACCTCCCACAGCACTCGCTTTCCCGGGTCGAGCTCGCGTACCCGCATATCGAATCCCCCTGCCGCGAAGCGGAATTCGAGCAGGTCGCCGAGTTCGCCGCCGTTCCCCTTGGTATCGGCCGTCCACCACCCGGCGAGCCCCTCGGTGGTGGTCAAGGCGGCGTAGACCTCGTCCGCCGGCGACTCGATGCCCACTTTGTGCAGAATGTCCACCATTTCAGTTCCTCTTTCCATTGTTCTCGTAACCGCGTGATCTCACTGCTGGTCTTGTCTGCGCTGAATCGCCTCCGCGATGCGCTTGATACGCCGGAGCCTGGCATCCCACGCCGCCCCGACCGCGGACAACTGAGCGACCGCGCGCGCGAGTTGCGCCTCGTCCACCCGGTACCGCCGCTCCCGCCCGGCGGGCGTGCCGTGCACCAAACCGACGCGGTCGAGCACGACGAGATGTTTGGCGACCGCCTGCCGCGTGACGGGCAGCCGCTCACTGAGACTGGTGGCCGTGCCGTTCCCCTCCGCGAGGAGCAGATCGAGCATCCGCCTGCGCATCGGGTCCCCGATGGCGGACCACAGGTCATCGTCGACCGCGGCGGTCACGGCGTCGACACCAGCCGCACGATGTACTCCCCGAGGCGGGGGACGAAGGTGTCCCATCCCATGCTGTGGTCGCGGTACTGCTCCTCGAGTTTCGCCACCTCCCAACCCATTTCCCGGAACCCCGTCTCGGTGAGCCGGATCCTGGTACCCGCGCCCGACGGGATGAGTTCGAAAGTGACCAGCAGCGAGCCGGCGGAATCGTCGATCGCGCCGCCCGGATAGCACCAGCGGAACGAGAACAACCGCGGCGGCTCGGCCCGCACCACCCTGATCGGGACGACCTCGACCCGGTCGCCCCAGACGAGTTCGCCGACGGCACCGGGCGCCGTGTCGAACTCGGCGTCGTCGCTCCACCATTCCGAGATGTGCTCCGGACTGCTGACGACCTCGAAGACCACCTCGGGCGAGGCGTCCACGTGTATCTCGCGTTCGATGCTGCCGTACTCCATATTCAAACCTCCATATGCAACGTTTGGTTGCGCTTGACGTTAGTCGACCACGGGGCATAGCGCAACCATCGGTTGCACATGCGCGGTGCCCGGCAGACGACCGCCGCCTTCGACGTCGACCAGCTCACGGCCGACGTCGAAGGCGGCCCGCAGGCAAACCGGATCATCGACGCGGCCTTGGCGGAGTTCCGCGACCACGGCATCGACCGTGTCCGCATCAGCACTCGCCCGCCGCGCCAGCCTGCATCGCGCCACCGTCTACCGGGCCTTTCCCAGCAAGGACCTGCTCGTCACCACCGCGCCGACCCTGTGGTTGCGGCGCGTCCTGTCCGGCATCACCACCGCCGTCGCCGACTACACCGACGTCCGCGACCGCGCCGCCGAGGGCTTCGCGATCGCCCTGCGCACGCTGCGCGCCGACCCACTCACCAACCGCATCCCGCTCGCCGACGAAGGCGGGCAGCCCTTCGTCATCACCTACGGCGCGACGCTGCTCGCCGCCGCGCGGGCGTTCTTCGCCGATCAACTCCGCCGCGCCGACGACATCGGCGACAGCGATCCCGACGCGTCCGCCGAGATCGCCGCCCGCCTGTCCCTGACCCTCCTGCTCATCCCGGACAGCTACTTTTCCCTCGACACCGACGAAGACGCCCGCGCCTTCGCCCGCCACCACCTCATCCCCACCGCCCTCCGATAGCACCGGCCGCTCCGTACCCGCGTCGGTCGCCACCGCACTCGTCCCGGCCCGGCGCCCCGCTCGCTACACGGCTAGACGACAGCTCACTGGCGGCCGTCGGTGGCCGAACACGTGTCGGCGGCTCGCGTGGCGTCCTCGGCGGCTCGTGTGGCTTCGGCGGCGGCCGAGTCGGCATCTTGCGCCATCCGCAGGACTTTGTTCGCACGCTCGTTGGCCCGGGTCGCCGCGCTGGCGGCGAGAGCGTCCGCGGCACTGCGGATCCGCGCGGCACGGGCGCGACCGGCGTCGTCACCCGCATCGGCCGCCAGAAGGCCAGCACACTTCACGGAGTCGTTCACCGCGGTGGGGAACGCGGGCTCGGTGCGGTAGCGCTCGCGCAGATCCGAAGACGGGCTGCCCGGTTCCTCGTACCGCGCGGTGACAACGGCTTCGTCGGCCAGACCGCGCTCGTACGCGTTGGCAGCCTCGGCCAGATTCCGGGCGCGCGTGGCGGTTTCCCTCGCGGTGGCGGCGAGTGCGGCCGCGAACGTCGCGTCGGTGCGGGCGAGGCCGCACGCACCGGCCGCCGCGTCCGCACGCGCCGAATCGGCCAGACCGCGCGCGGGCGCGGCCCGCGCGCGGGCCGCGGCGCGGGAGGGGTCGCGGACTTCGTGGGGGGCGGGGTGGGCCAGGTCAGGGAAAGAGCGCGTCAGGTCGCTGACGGTGACG
>NZ_JBSGCA010000072.1:0-25286 GCF_053601535.1 Nocardia sp. NPDC004718 | reverse complement strand
GGCCCCCCCCCCGCCAAAAACTTCGGGGTCACCGACTGGGGCGGGCGGGCTCGGGGGCGGTCGCTCGCCCCGCAAAACCCGCCCCAACCCCCCCCCCGAAACCGCCGGGGGGGGGGCACCTTCCGCCCCCCCCCCGGCTCCGAACCCGACGCTCAGGCCTTGGCGATCTGCGCCCGCACTCCGCCGACCAGATCGGCGGCCTCCGCTCCGGCGTCGCCGAAGGTCAGCGTCGTGGCGAGGATCTCCCCCGCGATCAGGTCACGGTGCGTCTCGGCCCACGCGGCCCGGTCGGCCGGGACGTCCAGGACCACGGTGATGCGATCGGACACGTCCAGCCCGGCGGACTTCCTGGTCTCCTGAAGGTCGCGGATCAGGTCCCGCGCCCAGCCCTCGGCCTCCAGCTCCTCGGTGACCACCGAATTCAGCACCACGAGACCCGCGTTGCCGGGCAGCGCCGCGGTCGACTCGGGCTCGGCCGCGACGAGACGCTGGGTGTACTCCTCCGGCAGCAGGGCGATTCCGGCCGCACGGACCGTGCCGTCGGCGTCCTCGGCCCAGTCACCGGCCTTCACCGCCTTGATCACCGCCTGCACATCCTTGCCCAGCCGCGGCCCCGCGGCGCGGGCGTTGACCACCAGCTCGAACCGGCCGTGCGCGTCCACGTCGGTGGTCAGGTCGACCTTCTTGACGTTGACCTCGTCGGCGACGATGTCGGCGAACGGCGCCAGCCGCTCGGCGTCGGCCGCGGCGATGGTGACCTCGGCCAGCGGCAGCCGCACCCGCAGGTTCTGCGCCTTGCGCAGGCTCAGCACCGTCGAGCACACCAGGCGCACCTCGTCCATGGCGGCGACCAGCTCCGGATCGTCCGGCAGCTCGCCCTCCTCCGGCCAGTCGGCCAGGTGCACCGAGTCACCGCCGGTCAACCCGCGCCAGATCACCTCGGTGATCAGCGGCAGCAGCGGCGCGGCCAGCCGGGTGACCACCTCGAGCACCGTGTGCAGGGTGTCCACCGCGTCGCGGTCCTCGCTCCAGAACCGCGAGCGGGAGCGCCGCACATACCAGTTGGTCAGCGCGTCGGCGAACGAGCGCAGCTCATCGCAGGCGCCCGCGATGTCGTAGGTCTCCAGCGCCTCGGTGATGACATCCCTGGTTCGCGCCAGCTTCGCCAGGATGTATCGGTCCAGCACGTGCGGCGAATCCGTGCGCCACACACCGGGCTTCGACGCGTACAGCTGCAGGAACGTCCACGCGTTCCACAGCGGTCGCAGCGCGTGACTCACGCCCTCGCGGATGCCGCGCTCGGTGACGATGAGATTGCCGCCGCGCAGGATCGGCGAACTCATCAGGAACCAGCGCATCGCGTCCGAGCCGTCCCGGTCGAACACCTCGTTGACGTCCGGGTAATTGCCCTTGGACTTGCTCATCTTCAGGCCGTCGTCGCCGAGCACGATGCCGTGCGCCGCGACGGTCTTGAACGCCGGACTGTCGAACAGAGCCGTCGCCAGCACGTGCAGCGTGTAGAACCAGCCGCGGGTCTGGCCGTTGTACTCGACGATGAAATCGCCCGGGAAGTGGCTGTCGAACCACTCTTTGTTCTCGAACGGATAGTGCACCTGGGCATACGGCATCGAGCCGGACTCGAACCAGCAGTCCAGCACCTCCGGCACCCGGCGCATGGTCGAGCGGCCGGTCGGGTCATCGGGATTCGGCCGGGTGAGCTCGTCGATCATCGGGCGGTGCAGATCGGCCGGGCGCACACCGAAGTCGCGCTCCAGCTCGTCCAGCGAGCCGTACACGTCGACGCGCGGGTAGGCCGGATCGTCGGATACCCACACGGGGATCGGGCTGCCCCAGTAGCGATTGCGGCTGATGTTCCAGTCGCGCGCGCCTTCCAGCCACTTGCCGAACTGGCCGTCGCGGATGTGCTCGGGCACCCAGGTGATCTGTTTGTTCAGCTCCACCATGCGGTCGCGGAACTTGGTGACCGCGACGAACCAGGACGGCACGGCCATGTAGATCAGCGGCTGACCGGAGCGCCAGCTGTGCGGGTAGGAGTGCTCGATCGTCTCGTGCCGCAACAGCTTCCCCGCGGCCTTGAGGTCCTTGATGATCACCGGATTCGCGTCGAACACCATCAGGCCCTCGTAAGGCGGAACCATCGAGGTGAACCTGCCGCCCGGGTCCAGCGGCTGCACCAGCTCGATGCCGTGCGCGGAGGCGACGTCCATGTCCTCCTCACCGAAGGCGGGTGCGAGATGCACGATGCCGGTGCCGGAGTCGGTGGTCACGTAGTCGGCGGTGAGCACGCGGTGGGCGTGGGGATGACCGAGGAAGAAGTCGAACGGCGGCGCGTAGGACAGATCCGCCAGCGCCGCGCCGTCGAACTCGGCGAGCACATCCGGCTCCGCGCCGAACTCCCGCGCGTAGTGCGAAACCCGTTCGGCGGCGAGCACATAGCGCTTGCCGTCGGCCGCGCGCAGGTGCACGTAGCGCACGTCGGGATGCACCGCTATCGCCAAGTTGGACGGCAGCGTCCACGGCGTCGTGGTCCAGATCAGCGCGTTGGCGCCGTCGAGTTCGTGCAGCGGATGCTCCGCGGGCACGCGCAACGCCATGTCGACGGTGACCGCCGGGTCCTGGCGCATCTTGTAGGCGTCGTCGAGACGGGTTTCCTGATTCGACAGCGGCGTCTGCTCGTACCAGCTGTAGGGCAGCACCCGGAAGCCCTGATAGATCAGCCCTTTGTCGTACAGCGATTTGAACGCCCACATCACCGACTCCATGAAGTCGGTGTCCAGCGTCTTGTAGTCGTTGTCGAAGTCGACCCAGCGAGCCTGGCGCGTCACGTAGTCGCGCCATTCCCCGGTGTAGCGCAGCACCGATGTTTTGCAGGCCGCGTTGAATTCCGCGAGCCCCATCGCGTCGATCTGTGATTTGTCCGTGATACCGAGCTGCTTTTCGGCTTCGATTTCCGCGGGCAATCCGTGACAGTCCCAGCCGAATCGCCGGTCGACCCGCTTGCCGCGCATCGTCTGGAAACGCGGGACGAGGTCTTTGACGTATCCGGTGAGCAAATGTCCGTAATGCGGCAGACCGTTGGCAAAGGGCGGCCCGTCATAGAAGACGAATTCGGCTGCGCCGGAACGGTTTTCGATGCTCGCGCGGAAGGTGTCGGCGGCCGCCCACGCGTCGAGCACGCGGCGCTCCATCTCGGGGAACGACGCCCCGCTGCCGACGCTCAGGTCGACGCGCGGGTACGCGCTGTTGCTGGAAGTCTGGTCCGCCATCGCGGATACGTCTCCTCGTGCCGAGTCGTTGGCACGGGGACGATGACGGCGCCCGGTGCGCCGAAACCGCGGTACCACCCCGCTTGTCCGGCGTGGCGACACCGGACCTCTCATTCGCGAGCTGTGACGGGCTCACCCGTTCGGTTCTACTGAGCGCCCGGCCCCCAGGCCGTGCCGCCGTTCTTCCGAAGGCTCCCCGGTGATGGCCGGATCGACGCCGTATTCATGTTTGATTCTAGCCGGAGCGGTCAACTCACTTTGTCAGGCAGGTCAGCGTTTGGCATGACGACCAGGAGGCGGCGGAGAATCACTCTCCGGACTCCGCATGGACAAAGCACTCACCAACAAGAGCATCGCGCCGATGACGCACACCACGATGCAGCCCCACGCCCAGATCACCGATCCGGTGGTGAGCGCGGCCACGAGCAGGGCGAAGCCGATCGCGGCAAGGACGAGTGTCAAGACGAGCATGGTGACCCCCAAGGCATGCCGGGCGGCTCGACAGTTCCTCTGAACGGTATGCGAACTGCTGCGCTTGGGCGCGGCGCGCTACTTGCCGCCCTTGGCGAATGACGCCGGCGCGAGGTTGTTCGCCGTGTTGGCATCCGCGAAGGCTTCGCCGCCGTCGACCGGAACGGCCGAGCCACGGTTCTCCAGCTCCTCCAGCTGCGACTCCAGGTACGACTTCAACCGCACCCGGTACTCGCGCTCGAACGTCTTGAGCTGCTCGATCCGGCTCTCCAGCACACTGCGCTGCTGGGTGATGGTCGCCATGATCTCGGTGTGCTTGCGCTCGGCGTCCGCCTGCAGCGCGTCGGCCTTCTCCTTGGCCTGGCGCAGCTGGCTGTCCGAACGACTCTGCGCGTCGGTCAGCATCGCGTCCGACTTCTGACGGGCGTCGGCGATCATGGCCTCCGACCGCGTCCTGGCGTCTCCGACCAGTCGCTCGGAATTCGCCCTGGCATTCGACAGCAAGCTTTCCGCCTCGCTCTTGGCGTCGCTGGTCAGCCGATCCGCCATCTCCTGGGCGAGGCTGAGCACCTTGGCGGCCTGCAGGTTCGCGTCCGCGCCCGGCGCGTCCTTGGCCACCGGCGCGGCGGGCATCGGAGCGGGCGGGGCGACGGGAACCGGGGGCTTGATCGGTTCCGGCTGCGGCGGCGGGGCCTGCGGAATCGGCGGTTTCGGACTGTTCACTCCGGCCGGGCCACGGTTCTTCTTGGCGTCGGCCAATTCCGCGTCGAGTTCGGCGACCCGCTGGCGCAGATCGGCGTTCTCCTCGATCAGACGCGAGAGCTCCTGCTCCACCAGATCCAGGAACGCGTCGACTTCATCCTCGTTGTAGCCGCGCTTCCCGATCGGCGGTTTGCTGAACGCGACGTTGTGCACATCGGCTGGGGTCAGCGGCATGGAAGGATCCCTTCACGCGTCTTTTGGAGATCTAGCAGATCTAGCAAGCTGTCTTCACGGCCCATTCTGTCACACCGGAGCTACCGGCTGCCCGAGCCTGCCCACGATCGACATCAGGATGAAGACGATGAAAAGCAGGACCATTATCGACAGATCCAGGCGAATTCCGCCCAGTGACACCGGAGGTATCAAGCGCCTGAGCAGTTTCACCGGAGGATCGGTGATCGTGAAGATCACCTCCAGGACGACGACCACGACACCGGTAGGACGCCAGTCTCGGGCAAAGCTACGGATGAACTCGACGATCACCCGGCTGATCAGCAACAGCCAGAAGATGAACAGTACGAAGTACAGCACCGCGAACAAGGCCACGAGTTCACTCTGCCGTAAAAATCGCTTCGCGCAAAATGACCGCGCCGCACAACCTGCGACCGGTCTGCTCCACCCCCCAGATCACGAGCTTATTTCTGGTTGTAGAAGCCGGTTTCCGCGATGCGTCTGCGTTCTTCCGCTGATACGTCGACATCGGCCGGTGAGAGCAGGAACACTTTTGTCGCCACCTTGTCGAACGATCCGCGCAGCGCGAAGGCCAGGCCCGCGGCGAAGTCGACCAGCCGCTTGGCGTCGGCGTTGCTCAGATCCACCAGGTCCATGATCACCGGATTGCCCTCGCGAAAGCGTTCGCCGATGATCCGAGCCTCGCTGTAGTCGCGCGGGCGCAGCGTCGTGATCTTGGACAAGGGGCCTCCGTCCTCGAAGATCCCGGGCCGCCGCACCGGGGCGGGCTCGGGACGCACGCGCTCCTCCAGCCTGCGCTCCTCGGCGTCGGGATCGACGGCGAGCGCGCCACGGGTCGTACCGCGCAGCGGAGGCGGGCTCCCGCCCGCGCGGAACCGGCCCGACGGCGCGGAGTCGATCCGGGTCGGACGCCGGGGCGCGTCGTAGCGGTCGTCGCCGTAGGGCTCGGCGTAGTCGTCGCGTCGGGACACCGAGTAACCCGCCTTGTAGGGCGACTTGTAGGCGGGCTCGGGGTAGTCGACGTCGTCGAAACGGCTTGCGCCATACCGATCGTCGGCATAGCGATCGACGTAGCCGTCGCGGTCGGAGTAGTCACGGGGCCGGGGCCGGCGAGCGCCGCGCTCGTCCACCCCTCGCGGAGCGCGATCGTCGACGTAGTCGTCTTCGTAATCCTCGAGCGGAACCATGCCGAAGTACGCCTTGAACTTGTGCAGCGTGCTCATTGGTCGACCTTCCTTCGGCCCCGGTGGCGGCCGGGTGTTGAAGTCTTGCTCAGCCCTCGTCAGATCCCAGCATATGTGTCGAATGTGACTGATGAGGTTTCTTTGCTAGCCCGAGGTTATCGGTCGTATACCCATCAAGGCGGTACCGACACGCACAACCGTCGAACCATGTTCGATCGCGCATTCCAGATCCCCCGACATTCCCGCGGAAAGCTCTGTCGCGTCCGGATGATCGGCGACCAACAACGTGTGCAACATCGCAAGTCGCGCAAATGCGGCATCGGACTCCGAACCCAAGGGTGGAATGGCCATGAGACCCGACAAACGTAATCCCGGAGCGTCCGCAATCCGTTGCGCGAGCACGGGAAGATCAGCGGCCGTGACACCCCCTCGCGCGGGGTCGTCGTCCAGGCTCACCTGGAGCAACACCCGCAGTGGTTCGGTGCGTTCGCCCGCCTCCAGCGCAGCCACCGCACCGGCGTCCAGAGCGGTTGCCAGGCGTTCGCTGTCGACCGAGTGAACGGTGTGCGCCCACCGGGCGACACTGCGCGCTTTGTTCCGCTGCAACCGCCCGATCATGTGCCAGCGGATGCCGGAGAGGTCTTCCTCACGTAACGCCGCCACCTTGGCGGCCGCCTCCTGCTCCCGTGACTCGCCGAACTCGCGGCGGCCGAGCCGATGCAGGATCGCCACGTCCGAGGCGGGGAAGAATTTCGTCACCGGCAGCAGCCGCACCGAATCCGGCGCCCGGCCCGCGGCGCGACACGCCGCGTCGATGCGAGCGAGCAGACCGGCCAGGTTGTCCGACAGCTCGGCGGTCCTGGCGGCGAGTGCGTCGTCCACCGCGGTCCTGGCTTCGGCGCTCATGCGCGCGCCTCCCCGACGCACGGTGCATCGACCAGACGGGCGGTTCGCGCGGTCACGCGGTGGCCTCCATCCAGATCACCCCGCCGATCCGGCCGGTCGGCGCGCCACGGCGATGGCTGAACAAGGTGCGGTCCTCGATGGTGCACCGCGGGTCCACCGCGATCGCGCCGACGCCTGCCTCGGTGAGCTGCCGGGAGATGCCCGCACGCAGATCCAGGCCCGGAGTGCCGCGGACCGTGGTGGTCGCACTGCCGGGCAGATGCGCTTCGACGTCGGCGCGCATGGCGGCGGGAACCTCGTACTGACGGCCGGAGGCGGCGGGCCCGAGCAGCGCGCCGACCCGATCCAGGCGCGCGCCGACCGAGACCATCGCGTCGAGCACCCGCGGCACGATGCCGATGCGAGCGCCGATCCGCCCCGCGTGCACCGCGGCGATCACGCCCGCCTCGTCGTCGGACAGCAGGATGGGCACGCAGTCGGCGGTGAGCACGACCAGCGCGAGACCCGGCACGGTGGTCACGAGCGCGTCGGTGGCCGGGACCGGTTCGGCGCGCGGCCCGTCGACGATCTCCACGTTGCGGCCGTGGATCTGTTCCATCCAGACCAGGCGCTCCGGCGGCAGGCCGATGCCCTCGGCCAGCCGGTCGCGGTTGCGCCGCACGGCAGTCGGATCGTCGCCGACGTGGTCGCCCAGATTGAACGAGTCGTAGGGTGGCGCCGAGAAGCCTCCGGACCTGGTCGTGGTGACCCGTCGGACAGTGATGGTCGGCGCGATAGTCATGGCGACGAGCGTAGTGGCGCTCGGTGAAGGGCGTCGAAATGCCCAGGTAGAGAGCGAGTATTCCCCCGGGGCGGGATCAGTCGCGTCGTATCGGGCGCCTCGGCGCCCGGTCCCGCCCGGCCGGCCCCCGCGCCGGCGTCCCCCGAATTCCTGTCCACAGTCGTGCTTCGGGACCGCTTCGGCGTGTCCCTCCGACGCGTCCCGGCGCGGGCCGGGATCGCTCTTTCCAGCTCGGTCCCGGCCTGCGCCGGAACCGGATTCCAGCGATTGATGGGTGCTGCCGGACGCAGTCCGTCTTCAGCCCGCGCATGGCCGGAGCGAAGGCGCAGGTACGCAGCACGCGCATGGCCGGAGCGAAGGCGGAGGTACGCAGCAGCGCATGGCCGGAGCGAAGGCGGAGGTACGCCTAGCCCCTCCGCATGAACGACGGCACGTCCACGTCGTCGTCATCGTCGTCGGCATCCGGCGGCGTGATGTGCGGTCGCGTGCTGCTCGTCACCGACGGCTCGCCCAGGGTGCGCGGCCGTTCGGTGTCCCGGTAGCTCGGCAACGTGCCGCGGCCCGCCGTACCCGTGACGGACGTGCTCGGCGTGCTGTCGCTGCTTCGCGCGGTCAACTCGCTGGTTCGGCTCTGCCCGATCTCACCCGACCGCGCCGTGCCGATGGTGCTGCGACCCGACGTCTCGAAGGTGCGCCGGGCCGGGCCGCCGCCGTCGAAGCCCGCCGCGATCACGGTGACCCGCACCTCGTCACCGAGCGAGTCGTCGATCACGGTGCCGAAGATGATGTTGGCCTCGATGTGCGCGGCCTCCTGCACCAGCGAAGCCGCCTCGTTGATCTCGAACAGCCCGAGATCGGACCCGCCCGCGATCGACAGCAGCACGCCGTGCGCGCCGTCCATGGAGGCTTCCAGCAGCGGCGAATTGATCGCCGCCTCGGCCGCTTTCACCGAGCGGCCCTCGCCGCGCGACGAGCCGATACCCATCAGCGCGCTGCCCGCGCCGGACATCACGCTCTTGACATCGGCGAAGTCGACGTTGATCAGACCCGGGGTGGTGATCAGGTCGGTGATGCCCTGCACACCGTTGAGCAGCACCTCGTCGGCGGAGCGGAACGCGTCCATCAGGCTCACCGCCGCGTCGCCGAGCTGCAGCAGCCGGTCGTTCGGGATGACGATCAGCGTGTCGCACGACTCGCGCAGCAGATTGATGCCGACCTCGGCCTGATTCCCGCGCCGTTTGCCCTCGAAGGAGAACGGGCGGGTGACCACGCCGATGGTGAGCGCGCCGAGCTTGCGCGCGATCTGCGCGACGACCGGGGCGCCACCGGTGCCGGTGCCGCCGCCCTCACCCGCCGTCACGAAGACCATGTCGGCGCCCTTGAGCACCTCTTCGATCTCGTCCTTGTGGTCCTCGGCGGCTTTGCGGCCGACCTCGGGGTCCGCGCCTGCTCCGAGACCTCGGGTCAGCTCGCGGCCGACGTCGAGCTTGACGTCGGCATCGCTCATCAGCAGCGCTTGGGCGTCGGTGTTGACCGCGATGAACTCGACACCTTTGAGTCCCTGCTCGATCATCCGGTTGACGGCATTCACACCGCCGCCGCCGATACCGACGACCTTGATCACCGCAAGGTAGTTGTGCGGGGGCGTCATGGGCTCTCGCCTTCCTTCGATCTAAAGCCTGTCGTTTCCGGATACTCGGCACACCGCCTTTTCGGCCCGGTCCGGGGGTCGGGTCGCTACGAGGAGCGAACCGCGGCTCGGGCAAACCCTAAAGCTCAACCATAGGGTTAGCGTTATGTCAAGTATCCGACTGGTGCGGAACGCTATTCGCAGCCGACGCGATACGCGCGCAGGCGCGCCGAAACGAGAGCCAGAATCTTGCGTGATCCCGCTCGTCTCGCCGCTCCACACGTCGTATGGTGAACGGTTGCCCCCCGGCTCCCTTCTCGACGCCGGAACAACTCCCGGACCGCCGAAAATTACCTGGGCGCAATGGGTGTGGATCACTTTACCGTGACCAGATTGGGACTCGACACATCGAACACCGTTCCGGGGCGCGTCAACAACGGCAACACGACCGCCGCCTTTCGCTCGGCGTCGTCGCTCCCGCCCCAGAGTACCGTGCGCCCGCCCTTCAGATTCAGCGAAATATCCGAAATAGACCGTGCCACAACCTCGCTCACCTGAACCGCCAGCGCAGGCGGCACGATGGCGATCACCGAGACCGCCGCCCTGGTCACCGGATCGGCGCCGCCGGGATGATCCGTGATCAACTTCGGCACGCCGATCGGAGCCGGCTCGACCGCGAATTCCACGCCGTCCGCGTCCAGCAGATGCGCGCCTTCCCTGCTGTCGTAGAACAACACCGCGGCGCGCTCGACGACCGTCACCCGAACCGTGGACGGAAACACCCGCTGCACCCGTGCCGTGCGCACCTTCGGAATACTCGCCACCCGGCGGGCCACGGCATTGGTGTCGATCCGCAAGATCGAGCGGCCGGAAGGAATTTCGAGCACATCCCGCACTTGTTGTTCGGGCACCGCCACCGCCCCCTCGATTCGCACGGTGCCCACCGAGAGCACCGGGGTGAACCAGGCGAGCACACAGAGCACCGCAAGGACGCACACGCTCAGCAATCCCCACAGGCGAATTCGGCGCCAGTCGAGCTCGCCGAACCGATCACCCGCACGGCGCCCGGCCGCGCGCGCCGACCCGACCCCGCGCACGCCGGGTCACCGTCCGTGCTGGGGACGCGCCCGTAATCCGTCGAGAATCTGACCGCCGAGCATCGTCACGTCGCCCGCGCCCATGGTGATCACCACGTCGCCCGGCAACGCCAGCCCCGCGACCTGGCGCCCGACCCGGGACATGTCCGGCTGGTAGTGCACCGGCTTGGTCACCGATTGCGCGACCAACGCTCCGTTCACGCCCGGCAGCGGCTTCTCCCGCGCGCCGTAGACATCGAGCACGACGACCTCGTCGGCCAGGCTGAGCGCGGCGCCGAAGTCCTGGGCGAAGGTCGCGGTCCGGCTGTAGAGGTGTGGCTGGAAGACCACGATGACCCGGCCCTGCCTGGACCGGGCTCCGTCGCGGGCCTCCTGCTGGACCAGTTCGGCGGCGGCGCCGAGCACGGCGCGCACCTCGGTGGGGTGGTGGGCATAGTCGTCGAACACCCGCACGCCGTTCTCCCGACCGGCGAATTGGAACCGGCGATGGACACCGCCGAACCCTTCCAGGCCCTGGATGATCTCGCCGACGTCGGCGCCGGTGGCCCGGGCCGCGAGCAGGGCGCCGAGCGCGTTGAGCGCCATGTGCCTGCCCGGCACCGACAGGCGCAGCGTGCGCGGCGCGGCCTCGTCGGTGAGCTGGAATTGCGCGATGCCGCCGACGTCCCGCGGCTCCCAACTGTGCAGTCGGGCGCCCACCGGGACCGGCGCGTCGGCGAGTTCGCCGGAGCCGTAGCCGAGGACTTGGACGTTTCGCTCGGCCAAGCGCGCACCGACTCGCTCGGCCAGTGCCAGCGAGCCCGGATCGTCCAGGCACACCACCAGCAGGCCGCCCGCGGCGAGGCGGTCGGCGAAGTCGTCGAAGACCTGCACGTAGGCCTCGTCGGAGCCGAAGAAATCCAGGTGATCGGACTCGATGTTGGTGACCACGGCGACGTCCGGGTCGTATTGCAGCAGCGATCCGTCGCTCTCGTCGGCTTCGGCCACGAAGATGTCACCGGTGCCGTGGTGGGCGTTGGTGCCCGCCTCGTTCAGCTCGCCGCCCACCGCGAACGACGGATCGAACCCGCAGTGCTGCAACGACACGATGAGCATGGAGGTGGTGGACGTTTTGCCGTGCGTACCGGACACGAGCAAGGTGCGATGCCCTCGCATCAGCGAGGCCAGCACCGTGGGGCGCAGCAGCACCGGGATATCGCGCCGGTTGGCCTCGACCAGCTCCGGATTGGTCTTCGGAATGGCGGCGTACGTGGTGACCACCGCGGTCGGGCCGCCGGGTAGCAGGTCCAAAGCGGTGGCGTCGTGCCCGATCCGTACCTGAGCGCCGCGCGCGCGCAGCGCCAGCACGCCCCGGCTCTCCTTGGCGTCCGACCCCGACACCGCGCCGCCGCGGGCGAGCAGGATCCGCGCGATGCCGGACATCCCGGCCCCGCCGATGCCGACCATGTGCACACGCTCCAGCTCCGGGGGCAGCGCGGTCCGTTCGGCGCCTGCGTCCTGGATCACCCGGTCCGCGGTCGTGTCGCTCATCGGCGCGCCACCTCCAGCGCGATCCGCGCCACCTCGTCGGCGGCGTCGCGGTGCCCGGCGCCTGCGGCGGCCCGGCCCATTTCGGTCAGCCGTGCGGAGTCCATGAGCAGCGGAATCACCTCATCGATCACGTACTTCGGCGTCAACTCGGAGTCGGGGACAATTCTGCCACCGCCCTGGCGCACCACGGGCCGGGCGTTGAGTTCCTGTTCCCCGTTACCGTGCGGCAGCGGCACGTAGAACGCGGGCAGCCCGACCGCCGAGACCTCCGCGACCGTCATCGCGCCCGATCGGCAGACCACCGCGTCGGCGGCGGCGTAGGCGAGGTCCATCCGGGACAGGTACGGCACGGCGACGTAGCGAGCGCCGTCCGCGGCGGATCCGTCCACGTCGAGGGTGTTCTTGGGCCCGTGCGCGTGCAGCACCGAGATGCCCGCGGCGGCCAGCTGGGGCGCGGCGCCCGAGACCGCGTCGTTGAGCGTCCGCGCTCCTTGGGAACCGCCGAAGACCAGCAGCACCGGGCCTTCGGACGGAAGGCCGAAGTGCTCCCGCGCCTCGGCCCGCAGTGCGGCGCGGTCCAATCCGGTGATCGATTCGCGCACCGGAATGCCCACCACCCGTGCGTCCGCCAGGCCGGAGCCCGGGACCGCCGCGAGCACCCGAGCGGCGCGCCGGGCGCCGACCTTGTTCGCGATACCGGCCTTGGCGTTGGCCTCGTGCACCACCACCGGCACCGGGCGTCTGCGGCGCAACACGCCCGCGCCCGCGGCGAGATACGCCGGAAGCGCCACATACCCGCCGAAACCGATGATCACGTCGGCCTCGACCGCATCGATGACCGCCCTGGTGGCCGCCACCGAGGCGCGCACCCGACCGGGTAACCGCAGCAGATCGGCGGTGGGCTTGCGGGGCAGCGGAACCGGAGGGATGAGCTCGAGCGGATAGCCGCGCTCGGGAACCAGGCGGGTCTCCAGGCCGCGTTCGGTGCCCAGCGCCGTCACCCGGATCGAATCGTCGAGCCGCCGCAACGCGTCGGCCACCGCCAGTGCCGGTTCGATGTGGCCCGCCGTGCCGCCGCCCGCGACGATTACCGAGATCACCTGGATCTTCCCCGTTCTCTTGCGTGATTGACCGGATAACTGGGTTCCCAAGCCCTGGTGGCACGCGCCGAGCTGGTGCCGCGACTCTCCGGCGAGCGGCGGCGCGCCGGTTCCGCACGCCCCCGCCTGCCCTGTGGCAGCGCCGAAGGTCCGCGATCGGACGGCCGCGGGGCCCGGCCACGGCGAGCGCTCGCCCGAGCCGGCGCGTACACCTCGGGTTTGGGCAACCGCAACAGCCTACTGAAACGACCGTCCTGTCCGGCGTGCAGCGCCGCGACGGCTTCCGGCTCGTGCCTGGCCGCGTTGGCGATCAGCCCGAACATCAGCAAGGTGATCGCGAGCGACGAGCCACCGGCGGAGACCAGTGGCAGCTGCAGCCCGGTGACCGGCAGCAGACCGACGACATACCCGATGTTGATCATGGCCTGTCCGGCGATCCACGTGGTCGCGGAGGCGGTCAGCAGTCGCAGGAACGGATCCGCCGACCGGCTGGCGATGCGCAGTCCCGTGTAGACGAACAAGGCGAACAGCCCAAGCACCAGCGCGCAGCCGAGAAAGCCCAGCTCCTCTCCGATGATCGCGAAGATGAAGTCGTTGTGCGCGTTCGGCAAGTAGCTCCACTTGGCCCGGCTCTGTCCCAAGCCCCTGCCCCAGATCCCTCCGTCGGCGAGGGAATACAGGGCCTGTCGAGCTTGATAGTTGTTGCCCTGCGGATCGGAACCCGGGTTGAAGAAGGACCGGACCCGATTCGACCGGTAACCGGCGGACATGGCCAGCACGCCCGCGGCGACGACGCCGGAAACCGCGATCGTCACGAACAGCCGGATCGGAAGTCCGCCGAACCACAGCAAGGCGCCGAGGATGATGCCCACCGCGACCGTGGTGCTGAGATTCGGCTGAACCACGATCAGCAGACAGACCAGCACACCCGCCGGGACGAGCGGCACCAGGATGTCCCGCAGACTCGAACCCATCGCTCGCCGGGAAACCAGCAAGTGCGCGCCCCAGACGATCAAGGTCACCTTCACGACCTCGGACGGCTGCACCGAGACGGGGCCGAGGATCAGCCAGCGGCGCGCGCCCTGCACGCTGGTGCCGATGCCCGGAATGAGCACGAGCACCAGCGCCAGCACCGAGATCGCGAACAGCGGGAACGACGTCTGACGCAACAGGCGCAGCGGAACGCGCAGGGCCAGATAGAACAGCACCGCGCCGATCGCCGCGAACAACGTCTGCTGGATGAACAGGGAGTACGCCGACCCGCCCTCGGCGTACTCGACGACGCCGGACGCGGACAGGACCATGACCAATCCGAGGGCCGTCAGCAGCGTGGCGATGGTGACGACGAGATGGAAGGACGCGAGCGGCCGTGCCAGCCACGAACCGGGACCCGCCCCTACGCCGCGGCCACGCCGGGATGGCGACCCGGCTTCTCGTGCGCCCGAGGTCCGGGCCGCCTTGCCGGTCCACCGCCTGCCGTTGCCCGAAGTCACGAGACACCCGCGGCCCGCGCCGGTAGCGCCACTGTGACAGCGAACCAGCGGACGCGGAGGATGCTTGCGCGTCCGCGAAAGCGACTCGACCGACCGGGGCGGGTGTCAATACCCCGCCCGCCCCGGTCGGCAGTCATCGCAAACCCCCGATATCGGTGGTTCCGAGGTCACCGTCTTCCAGGGCGTGCACCGCCTGGGCGAAACTGCGACCCCGGTGCGTGTAATCGGCGAACATGTCCAGCGACGCGGCGGCGGGAGCCAGCAGCACGGTGTCGCCGCGGCGGGCGAACCCGGCGGCCGCTCGCACGGCCCGCGCCATGACGGCGTCGGCCGCGGCGGCCCTCGACGCTTCGTCACCCATCCCTGCATCGTCTCCCGTGATCAGCTCGACGACGGGGACCTCGGGCGCGTGTCGCGCCAACGCGGCCGCGAGCACCGGTGCGTCGGCGCCGATCAGCACCGCCGCGACCAGGCGGTCGGCGACCTCCTCGACGAGGTCGTCGACGTGCGCGCCCTTGAGCTGGCCACCGGCCACCCAGATCACCTGCGGATGCGCCAGGATCGACGAGCGCGCGGCGTGCGGATTGGTGGCCTTGGAGTCGTCGACGAACTCGACGCCGGACAGCTCGCGGACGAACGCCGCGCGGTGCGGGCCGACCTTGTGCTCGATCAAGCCTTCCCGGACGAACTGCGGCGCGACGTCGATCGCCCTGGTCAACGCGGAGGCGGCGAGTGCGTCGGCGACACCGGCGGGACCGGGCGGGCTGATGTCGCCGACCTCGGCCAGGATCGCGGCCTTGGTGAACGCGCGGTCGAGCAGTTTGCCGTCCACCACGCCGAGCTCGCCGTCGGCGGGCACACCCACCCGGAACCCGACGGTCCGGCGCGCCTTGGACTTGCGGGCCAGCGAGGCCGCGACCGGATCGTCCAGGCCGACCACGCCGACCCGGCCGACCAGCGCCCTGGCCTTGGCCGCGGCGTAGGCGTCAAGGCCGCCGTGCCAATCCAGGTGATCCTCGGCCACGTTCAGCACGACACCCGCCTCCGGGCGCACCGAGGGCGCCCAGTGCAGCTGGAACGACGACAGCTCCACCGCGAGCACCTGCGGACCGGGGTTGCGCCGCAACGCGTCCAGGATGGGCAGGCCGATGTTGCCGCACGCGACGCTGGCGATGCCCGCCGCGCGCAGGATCGCGTGGGTCATCTGGGTCGTGGTGGTCTTGCCGTTGGTGCCCGTGACGACCAGCCATTTGCGCACCGGACCGTAGATCCTGGCCTGATCGACCCACCAGGAGAACTCCACGTCGCCCCACACCGGGGTGCCCTCGGCGACCGCGGACGCCAGCACCGGCGAGTCCGGCCGCCAGCCCGGGCTGGTGATCACCAGCGCGAACCGGCCCCAGTCCGCGTTCTCCAGTTCCGCGGTGGTGGCCACGTCCAGCCCGAGCCCGGCCGCCTCGGCCAGGGCCGCGGTGCCGCCATCGGTCACCACCGGACGCGCGCCGATGTCGCGCAGCGGTTCCACCAGCGAACGTCCCGACACGCCCCAGCCCGCGACCAGGACGTCGCGTCCGCGTAGGAATTCCAGCATGGGCCCTGGGGTGCGCAGAGCCCGCGGAGAATGTTCGACCATCTCGTTCACCCGACCGCGGAGAGGTATTCGCTGTAGAACAGCCCGAGCCCGACGGCGGAGGCCATCGCGGCCAGCAGCCAGAATCTGATGATCACTGTCGTCTCGGCCCATTTGCTGAGCTCGAAGTGATGGTGGAACGGCGCCATCTTGAACAGCCGGTTGCGCGTGGTGCGGAAGACCGCGACCTGCAGAACCACCGACGCCGTCTCGGCGACGAACAGCGCGCCGATGACGATCATCAGCAGCTCGGTGCGGGTGGTGATGGACAGGCCTGCCAGCAGGCCGCCCAGCGCGAGCGAACCGGTGTCGCCCATGAAGATCTTGGCCGGTGCTGCGTTCCACCACAGGAACCCGACGCACGCCGCCGCGCCCGCGGCGCAGACCAGCGCGAGATCCAGCGGATCGCGCACGTTGTAGCAGCCGGTCTCGGGCTTGGTCTCGCAGGCGTGGTAGTACTGCCAGAACGTGATGATCACGTATCCGCCCAGCACGAGGCTCATCGATCCGGCGGCCAGCCCGTCGAGTCCGTCGGTGAGGTTCACCGCGTTGGACCAGGCGACCACCACGAAGCAGACGAACACCAGGAACACGACCACGCCCATGGTCACCGTGCTGATGTCGCGCACGTAGGACAGGTGCCTGCTGGCGGGCGTCAGCCCGCTGCCGCCGCGGAACTGCAAGGCGAGGATGCCGAAGATCACGGCCGAGGACAGCTGGCCGAGATACTTGCCCGCCGCGGTCAGGCCCAGGTTGCGCTGCTTGCGGATCTTGATGAAATCGTCGACGAAACCCACCGCGCCCAGCGCCGTGGCCAGCCCGAGCACGAGCAACGCCGACGCCGACGGCCCGTCGGCGTCGTAACCGATGCCGATCAGGTGGGAGCCCAGGTAACCGGCCCACATGCCGACCAGGATGGCGACGCCGCCCATCGTCGGCGTACCGCGCTTGGCCTGATGGCTGGCGGGACCGTCGACGCGGATCTCCTGCCCGAAGCCCTGCTTGGCGAACAACCGGATCAGCAGCGGGGTGAGCAGGATCGAGACCGTCAGCGCGATCGCCGCGGCGAAGAGAATCTGTCTCATCCTGCTGCCTCCGTGTCCTGTCCCACCCCGTTGTCCGCCGCGCCGCCGCGTGCGGCTACGGCGCCCGGGTCGGTCAGATGCTCGGCGACCTCCCACAGTCCGACCGACTTCGATGCCTTGACCAGCACCACATCGCCGGGGGCCACTTCCTGCTCGAGCAGCGCGATCGCGGCCGCGATGTCGGGCACGAGGACCGATTCCTCGCCCCAGGACCCTTCCATCACCGCGCCCTGGTGCAGCGCGCGGGCGGGCCTGCCGGTGCCGACGGCGACTACCCGGCTGACGTCCAACCGCACCGCGAGCCGCCCGATGGCGTCGTGCTCGAGGACGGATTCCTCGCCGAGTTCGCCCATCTCGCCGAGCACCGCCCAGCTGCGCCGCGGCGTCTCGGCCGCGCGCGCCATGCTCACCAGCGCTTTGAGCGCGGCGCGGACCGAGTCCGGATTGGCATTGTAGGAGTCGTTGACGACGGTGATCCCGTCCGCGGTGGTCCGCACGTCCATCCGGCGGGCGGACGCGGCGCGCGCGTCGGACAGCGCGGCGACGGCGGTGTCCAGATCGGCGCCGCATTCCAGCGCGACCGCGATCGCCGACAGCGCGTTGCCCACGTGGTGCTCGCCGTGCACGGCCAGGCGCACCTGGGCGCTGCCCGCGGGCGTGTGCACGGTGAACGCGGCCCTGGCCTGGTCATCGAGCCGGATATCGGTGGCCCGGACGTCGGCGGTCGCGGCCTGTCCGACGGTCACCACCCGCGCCGACGTGCGCGAGGCCATCGCGGCGACTTGGAGATCGTCGGCGTTGAGCACGGCGAGCCCGGTGGGCGGCAGCGCCTCCACCAGCTCGCCCTTGGTCTTGGCGATGGCCTCGCGGCTGCCGAACTCGCCGAGATGCGCGGTGCCGACGTTGAGCACCACGCCGATGCTCGGCGGCGCCACCTCGGCCAGCGCCGCGATGTGCCCGGGCCCGCGCGCGGACAGCTCCAGCACCAGGAAGCGGGTGCTCGCGTCGGCGCGCAACGCCGTCCACGGGTGGCCGAGTTCGTTGTTGAACGACCCGGGCGGGGCCACCACCGTGCCCAGCGGCGCCAGGACGGCGGCCAGCAGGTCCTTGGTGGAGGTCTTGCCGGACGAGCCGGTGACGCCGACCACGGTGAGCCCGCCGTCGGCGGCGAGACGCGACACGCTGGCGCGGGCGAGCGCGGCGAGCGCGGTCAGCACGGCGGCGCCGGATCCGTCCGCATCGTGGCTGAGCGCAATCGAACTCGACGGCACGTCGCCGCCGCCCGGCGTGACCACGATGGCGGGCACGCCCACCGGCCGCGCCGCCAGCACCGCCACCGCGCCCGCGGCGACGGCCGCGCCCGCGTAGTCGTGGCCGTCGGAGCGCTCACCCGGCAGCGCCAGGAACAGATCGCCGGAACCGATTCGGCGCGAGTCGAATTCGACCGCGCCGGTCACTCGCACCTCCGGGTCTGCGACGTCGTGCAGCGTGCCGCCGACGACCTCCGCGATCTCCCGCAGTGTCATCTCGATCATGAAACCGTCAAGTCCTCCGCGTGGTTACCTTGCGGACTGCGTCTTTCCAATGCGGCCGCGAGTACGTCGCGGTCGTCGAACGGGTGCTTCACGCCCTGGATCTCCTGCCCTGCCTCATGTCCCTTGCCCGCGATCAGCACCACGTCACCGGGGCGCGCCCACGCCACCGCCGCGGCGATGGCCTCCGCTCGGTCTCCGATCTCCCGCACCTCGCCGCGTTCGGCTTCCGGGACCTCCAGTGCACCGGAGCCGAGGGCGGCGCGGATGGCCGCCGGATCCTCGGTGCGCGGGTTGTCGTCGGTGATGATCAGCAGATCGGCGCCCCGCGCGCCTACGGCGCCCATCAGCGGCCGCTTCGCCGCGTCCCGGTCGCCGCCCGCGCCGACCACCACCGCGAGCCGTCCCGCGGTGCCGGCCGCGAGATGACCACGCAGCGTGGCGATCACGGACTCCAACGCCGCGGGCTTGTGCGCGTAGTCGACGATCGCCAAGAAGTCCTGTCCGCGCTCCACCCGCTGCATGCGGCCGGGCACGTCCACGGTCGCCAGCGCCGGAGCCGCGATCGACGGCTCGACGCCCGCCGCGGCGCACACCGCCACCGCGAGCAGGCCGTTGGCGACGTTGTAGTGGCCGGGAAGCCGCAGGCGTACGGGAATTTCGCCCTGCGGACCGGCCGCGGTGAAGTCTTGTTCGCCGCCGTGCGCCGACACCGCGCCGGTGACGCTCCAGGCGGCGGTCCTGGTGGTCGAGACGGTGACCGGGTTCGGCAGGCCCGCGGCCAGCCGCCGCCCCCACTCGTCGTCCACGCAGACGACGGCGGTGCGCGCCGCGACCGGCGAATCGGGTTCGAACAGCTTGCGTTTGGCGGCGAAGTAGTCCTCGAAGTCGGCGTGGAAGTCGAGGTGGTCCTGGGACAGATTGGTGAACGCGCCCACCGCGAACCGCACTCCGTCCACCCGGCCCAGCGTCAGCGCGTGGCTGGATACCTCCATCACCACCGCGTCCACGCCCTGCTCGACCATCAGCGCGAACATCGCGTGCAACTGCGGCGCCTCCGGAGTGGTCAGCGCGCTCGGCACCCGCCTGCCGCCGATCCTGGTCTCGATCGTGCCGATCAGCGCGGTGGACAGCCCCGCGGCGGCCAGGCCCGCCTCCACCAGGTAGGAGGTCGTGGTCTTGCCCGAGGTTCCGGTGATCCCGACGATGCGCAGCCGCTCGGACGGATTGCCGTAGATCGTGGCCGACAGCTCGCCGAGCACCGCCCTCGGATTCTCCCGCACCAGCACCGGCACCTCGAGCGGACCGGCCAGCTCCGCGCCCGCCGCGTCGGTCAGTACCGCGACCGCGCCGCGGGAGACCGCGTCGCGTGCGAAACGCGCCCCGTGCGCCCGGGCCCCGGGCAGCGCGGCGAAGAGGTCACCTGGCAGCACGGCATCCGAGCGCTGCTCGATGCCGGTGACCGCCACGTCCGATTCGGCGCTCGTCGTGGCCCCGATGACGGCGGCCAGCGACGCCAGCGGCGTTGACGGCGAATGCTCTGGCCGCAATGCGCGCGGTTGACCGGACTGCACAGAAACCAGGCTCCTTTCGGGGGCGGCGATCGACGTGTCAGGTTACCGGCGACCGGTCACGGCGGGACCATGCGCCCCGTCGCAACGCCGGGGAGGTCGCCCACCGCACCCTACGGGTTCGCCCGCCCGGCCCGGACCGCGCCACGCGGCACTCGGACGCCACCGGGCGAGGACGCGGCGCGCACGGCGGGCCGTCGTCGGCCTCTGCCCCTCGAACACCGCACTCACCTGCTGCTTCCTCCACACCGATCCGATGTCTTCGCTACCGACCGCACACCCCCGGAGCGGATCGATCACCCTGCCTGCAAGACGAATTGCCTGGACGGCTGGACCGACGGCGGGATGCGGTCGCGCTGCAGGGCCCAGGACGCGATGTTGTGGAACAGCGGAGCGACCGAACCGCCCCCGGAGCCGTCCGAACTGCGCACGGGCGCGTCGAGCATGAGCCCGATCACGTACCGAGGATTCTCCGCGGGAACCATGCCCGCGAACGTGATCCAGAACGACGACGTGGAGTAGCACCGGCAATTGCGATCGACCTTCTGCGCGGTACCGGTCTTGCCCGCCACCTGGTAGCCCGTGATGGCCGCGGGCCATCCGGTGCCGTTCTGGTTGGCGTTCATCGGGTCACGCTGCACCACCGCCTGGAACATCGTCCGCAAGGTGGCGGCGGTCTGCTTACTCACCACCCGCACGCCGTCCGGCTGGGTCTCCTCGGTGCGGGCGCCGTCCGGCGCGATCCTCGCCCGCACGATCCGCGGCGGAATGCGGACACCGTCGTTGGCGATCGCCTGATACATCCCGGCCATTTGCAGCGTCGTCATCGAAAGACCTTGGCCGATCGGGAGATTGGCGAAGGTGCCGCCGGACCACTGATCCCGGTCCGGCATCAGGCCTGCGCTCTCGCCCGGCAGGCCGATGCCCGTGCGCTGCCCGAGCCCGAACCGGTGCGCCATGTCGGCGAAGCGATCCTCCCCCACGCGCTGCGCGAGCATCAGCGTGCCCACATTGGAAGAGCGGCCGAAGATTCCGGTGGTCGTGTAGGGCTCGACGCCGTGCGACCACGCGTCGTGCACCGTGACACCCGCCATCTGGATCGCGCCGGGCACCTGGTGCACTTCGTCGGGATCGGTCAGGCCGTAGTCGATGGCCGCGGCCGCCGTGACGATCTTGTTCACCGAGCCGGGCTCGAACACGTCCGTGACCGACGGGTTGCTCAGCTGGGCATTGGCCCACTTCTGCGGTCCCAGGTCGGGATTGAAGGTGTTGTCGTTGGCCATCGCCAGGACCTGCCCGGTCTTGGCGTCCAGGACGACTGCCGAAGCGGAACCCGCACCGGAGACGTCTTTGGCCTGCTGAACCTGCTGCTGCACGTAGTACTGCAGATCGGAGTCCAGGGTGAGCTCCACGGCGGACCCGTTGACCGCGGGCTGCTCGTCGCGCCAACTGCCGGGAATGACCGCGCCATCCGAGCCGCGATCGTAGGTGTGCGATCCGTCGGTACCGGCCAGCACCGAGTCGAGCGACGACTCCAGCCCGATCTGCCCGTGACCGTCCCAACCGACAGCGCCGACGACATTCGCCGCCAGCGACCCGCCGGGGTAGACCCGGGGGCTCTGCTGGTCGGAGCCCACCTGCGGATATTTATCGGTGATCTCGTCCGCGATGCGCGGATCGACATTTTGGGCGAGGAACACGAACTGCTCGTCGCTGTTCAGCTTGCCCAGCAGGTCCGCTTCCGCGGGCGCGTCTTTGCCGAGCTTCTCGTGGATGGTGCGCGCGATGTCGCGCAGCCGCTGATCCGGATCGGGCGCCTTGTCGTTCTTGGCCTTGGCGTCCGCGAGTTCCTTGCGGACGGCGACCGGCCGGAAATGCAGCGCCTTGGCCGACACGGTGAAGGCCAGCGCCTTGCCGTAGCGGTCGGTGATCGGCCCGCGGATGGCCGGGTCGGGCTGATGGGTGGTGCGCTGGCTGGCCGCCTGGGCCGACAGTCCCGGCGCGGCGACGCTCTGCACCCACAGCAGTTGCAGCGCGACGACCGCGAGCGCGACGAACATGACCACCCGTCCGACGCCGAGGCGCAACCGGAGCGGGCCGTCCGGGACAGCTGAGCGCGGTGGCCGCGGCCCGCCCGTGGTGCGGGGCGCCGAGGGCCCGCGCCTGCGCGGGGCGGGCCTGGGATGCGTCACTGCGGGGCTCCGTCGGGCACCGCCTCCGGCGCCTGCGCGGCTTCCTGCTGCGGCGACGCTTCCGCGGGCGGCTGGGGCGCAGTGGCCTGCGGTGTGGCCGAAGCCGCGGGCACCCCGGGCTGCGGCGGGTTGATCGTCGAAGTGGGGGCCGGGCTCGCCGCCGTGGGCGCCGCGTTCACTTGCGCGTTGTTCTGCGATCCCGTGTTCGGCTGACCCGGCACCGGAGCACCGGGCGTGGTGGTGACCGGCACCACCCGCTCCCCTCTCGGCGACCGCGCGGAAGACGAGGCGTTCAGCGGCGGCACGGGAGTGCCCTCGGCCGGGGCCGGCTTGCCGATCACCGTGACCGAGCCGTCGGGACCGACCAGCAGGCGAGCCGGGTCCTTGGCCGGGATCATGCCCAGTTCGCGCGCCCGCAGGGCCAGTTCGGGGGCCGAATCGGCGACCTCGACCTCGCGCTGCAGGGCCGCGCGCTCGTCGGCCAGCCGCCGGTTCGTCGCCCGCGCGTCGCCGAGCTGATAGCTGTCCTCGGCGGCGCGGGTGGTCAGCAGCAAGGTCAGCGCGAGGCCGCAACCGAGCAGGGCGATGATCGCCGTGACGAACGGGATGCGCGCCGCCATCGCCGAGCGCCGCACGGTGGGCAGGAACGCGCTGTCCGAACCACTTTCGCGCATTCGCCGCCGCGCGTAGGCGCGCTGCGCCGCGCCCGACTTCACCCGCTCGGCGTCTTGGACCCGCCGGGCGACCCGGCCCGGCGCTTCGACGGTCCGTGTCCGCACGCTCATAGATTCCCCTCCTCTGTCCTCCGGGGATGCCGGGCGAGCACAGCGCTCCGCTGTCTCATCCGGCCTCCGCTACCGCTGCGGGACATCCGCACCCGGCCGGCGCGATACGGGCACTGCTCGCTCACCGCGCCTCCTGGATCCGCTCGGCGGCGCGCATGCGTACCGGGGCCGCCCGCGGGTTGTCCTCGACCTCCTGCTCGGTCGCCTTCTCCGCGCCACGGGTCAGCATCCGGAACTCCGGTCCCATGCCGGGAAGCTCCACCGGCAGGCCCACCGGCGTCCTGGACGCGGTGTGGGCGGTGAGCTCGTGCTTGACCACCTTGTCCTCCAGCGATTGGTAGGACATGACGACGATGCGGCCGCCCACGCGCAGCGCGGCGAGCGCGGCGGGCAGCGCGGCTCGCAAGGAGTCGAGCTCCCCGTTGACCTCCACGCGCAGCGCTTGGAACGTGCGCTTGGCCGGATGCCCGCCGGTGCGGCGCGTCGCCGCGGGAATCGTGGCGTACAGCAGCTCCACCAGCTCGGCGCTGGTGTGGAACGGTTTGCTCTGCCGACGCCGGACCACCTCGGCGGCGATCCGGCTCGCGAAGCGTTCCTCTCCGTAGGTCCGCAGTACCCGGGTCAGATCGCCGTGACTGTAGGTGTTGAGCACATCGGCGGCGGTGGGCCCGGTGGTCGGGTCCATCCGCATGTCCAGCGGGGCGTCGACGGAATACGCGAAGCCGCGGTCGGCCTCGTCCAACTGCATGGAGGAGACGCCCAGGTCCATCAGGATCGCGGAGACCGAACCGGTGGCGGGCAAGCCCGCCTCCGCCAACGCGTCGACGATGCCGTCGTAGCGTGTGTGCACCAACGTGATTCGGTCCGCGAACGGCTCGAGCCGCTCGCCTGCCAGCTTCAACGCGGTGGTGTCGCGGTCGAGCCCGACGAGACGGAGGCCCGGGTAGGTGCTGAGGAAATGCTCGGCGTGACCGCCGAGGCCGAGTGTCGCGTCGACGTAGACCGCGCCCGGCTCGGCCAAGGCCGGACCGAGCAGCGCGTCGACTCGCTCCAGCAGAACCGGAACATGGCGGGGACCGCGCTGTTCACGGTTCACCTAGACCTCCCGGAGTCTGCCTCGCGTCGTCGCGCACCGCATACGGGTCGCCTTGCTACACAGTGCTTTCCATACGGACACGAATGCCCCGTGGTCTCTGACCGAACTTTCGGCACCTGACGTCGGGGAAGTACGTCAGGGTCCGCGTCCGGGCAGAGACCGCGTGGCACTCGCGCGCCCGCGGCTAGAAGATTCCGCCCAGCGACTCGTCTCTGGCTTGCGAGAAGTCCTCCTCGTGCTCGGCGAGGTAGGACTCCCACGCCTGCTTGTCCCAAATCTCCAGGAAGTCGACCGAACCGATCACCACGCAATCCCTGTCCAGGTTGGCGTAGCGACGATGGTCAGCGGACAACACGATCCGGCCCTGCGCGTCCGGACGTTGCTCGTCCGTTCCGGCCGCGAGTGCCCGGACGAACGCACGGGCCTGCGGATTGCTTCGAGACGCGGCCGCGGCCCGCCGGGCGAGCGCGGTGAACTCTTCTTTCGGGTACACGGCAAGGCTGTGGTCCTGCCCCTTCGTGACCATCAACCCTCCCGCCAGATCGTCTCGAAACTTCGCAGGCAACGTGAGTCGCCCCTTGTCGTCCAAGCGAGGTGTGTAGGTACCGAGAAACATCTCGATACCTCCCTATTCGATCACCTCGATGGTCGGCCCTTCAGTACTGCGCGCTCCACATTACCCCACTTTCCCCCACTTTCAATCGAAACAAGCGGTGATCTGGCTCCCGACTCAGACGATTCCGCAGGTCATGTCAGCTATCACCGGCGTGGAGAACTTTCGCGAGTTCTGCCGACACGCGCCGACCCAGGCGACAAACGCCCGAAAACACCCAGCAAACCCCCTGGCGTGGCACCGGAGGGGGGAAGTGGGGGAAGTTCGTGGGGAGGTGTGGGGCGAGGCGGAAGTCGGACCCGAAGATCATTCGCGGCGTGATCGGTCGCACCCACGAACCGGCGACGCC
>NZ_JBSGCA010000071.1:0-25309 GCF_053601535.1 Nocardia sp. NPDC004718 | reverse complement strand
CGCAGCAACGTCGCCAACGACAACGGCTCGTCCTGCATAGTGCTCAACATCGGAACTCCTTCTTCCATCGATGACTTCCCCACAGAAAGCCACATTGAGCGAGGTCAGGCCTCGGACAGGAACGGTTCCACGACGCCGAGGAACTCGGCGGTCTTCTCGATCATGGTCCAGTGGCCGCAGTTGCCGAGCACGTGCAGCCGGACGTCCGGAAGAAGTTCCAGCAACGCCCCCGAGGATTCCTTCCACGGCACCACCCGGTCGTCTCGCCCGTGAATCATGAGGGTCGGCTGTGCCACCCGGGTCAACTCGGCACCGGACAGGGCCAGGTCGTCGACCCAGCGTTGGCGCGGTTCGGGAAACATCGCTTCCCACGATTTCGCGACGGCGGGCTCGACACTTGCCCCGTATCGCATCTCGACCAGCTGATCGGTGATCAGCCCCCGGTCGTAGGCGAACAGCCCGATGATCTCGCGCATGTTCTCGATTCCTGGCCGGTAGTTCCAGACGGTGTCGAGCCCTTGTGGTAGCGCCATCGCGACACCCATCGAGCCCATGAGGACGAGTCGACGAACGGCCTGCGGACGCTCGGCCGCGAGTGACAAGGCGATTGCCCCGCCCATCGAGTTGCCGATGATGTCGTAGGTCTCGATGCCGAGTTCGTCCATGAGCGCGAGTGCGTGCCGGGTCCACGCCTGTCGGGCCCACGTGCGCGCCTCACCGGTGGCTGTGCCACCGAAGCCCAACTGATCGGGGGCGATGACGCGCCGGCTCTGCGACAGGGACGGCAGTACGGGACGCCAGTTGGCCGCGGCGCTCACACCGGGACCGGACCCGTGCAGGAGCAGCAGCGGCGGCTGCGCGCTCTCGCCTGCTGGCTCCCCGGTGTCGATGACAGCGGTGTGCACCCCATCGACTTCGCGTGTCGATGCGGTCGGATGATCGCTGGTGATCACGGCCACTTGCTAACTCCTCGTCGGGGTGGGTCGGGTTCCGGCCATCGAGGCCGCGTGCTGGGTGGAGACCCGCTTGACCGGACCCAGCCACATGTCGATCGAGCCGGGTTCGTCCGGATCGAACGTGCGCGGTCGCCAAGCCGCGTCGTCCTCGATGCGACGCACCCCGAACGAGTATTCGTAGGTGAAGCCTTCGGGACCGAGAAAGTAGAGGAACACCGCTGTCGACTGCGGGTGGCGACCAGGGCCCATTTCGATCTGTACGTCGTGTTCTTGCAGAAAGTGCCAGGAACGGAAGACGTCGTCGATGGACTCCACCTGGAAGTTCATGTGGCACAGACCAGCGCTCTCGCCCTGGAATACGGCGAGCTTGTGGTGGACGGGATCGATCCGCATCAGGCACGCGGCGTCACCGATCCAATCCGACACGCGGGCGTTGAAGTGCCCGTTCCAGAACCGGTAGGCCTCGTGCACATCCGGTGCGTCGAGGCAGAGGTGCCCGAACTCCGTGATGCCCGCCGGCCGAGCGAAAGCGACGGGGCGGGTGATCGTCTCCTGGTGGCTGACCAGCTCGATGCGATTGCCGAAGGGATCGTCGAAGCCGATGAACTCGGCCACGCGGCGCGAGCGAGCCTCTTGCTTCGACCCCCGCCGCACGGCGAAACCGGCCTGCGCGAGTTCGTTCTCCGCAGCCTCCAGCGCATCCGTGTCGGCGACGGTGAACCCGGAGGCCAGGACCCCCGACACGCCCTCGACCAGAGCCAGACAGTGGTGGCGGTAGTCGGCGCGAAGGTGTGCGACCCCCGGTTCGGTCGCACCGGCCAGTTCGAGACCGACGATGCGGGTCGCGAAGTCGACGGCGGTCCTGAGATCGGCGACTCCTGACCGCACATAGGCGATGTCGGTCAGCGTGATCATGGGTGTTCTCTCCTGTGGAAACTTGCCGAACGCACGCTGTCAGGAGTCGATCGCGTCCGGGATGAGGTTCTTCACCAGCCCCGGCTGCAGATAGCCGCTCTGCCCGTACCGAGCTACCAGCGCCGCGTTGTCGGCCAGCAGTTTCTCGATCGGTTCGGTGAGGTCGATCGCTGCCAGGAATGGCTGACGGGCGGGCAGTCCGGTCTGCCAGTACACCTCGCACCGGTTGCCCTCGGGATCGAAGAAATAGATGCCGAACGCGTTACCGTGCGTCACGATCATGTCGAAGTCGACATCGTGCTCGATGAATCTGCGGTGGAACTCGATCAACTCGGTCAGATGATTGACCCGGAACGAGACCTGCTGAATGAGTTTGGTGTTCTCGTCGGCGCGCGCCACGGTCCGGCCCTCGACGAGTTGGAACTCGTGGTGTTCGAAGTTCGGCCGGGCACTGAAGAACCGCATGCCCAGATTCAGGTCCTCATCGGTGACCGTCAGTCCGAGGACGTCGCGGTAGAACGCTGTACTGGCTTCCAGGTCATCGCAGAAAACTCCGAAATGACCGAGTTCAGCGATCGGCATGGTGAATCTTCCTTCCCGTGGTGGCGGCCGGGTCATGTGCTCGTCGATCGAGTGCGCCTGGAACGGCCCGGCGAGGAGTCCGCAGGTGGCGTCACTCCTGTTCGCTATGCGTCCGACCGTAATGTGTATGCACTTTCACTGTCAAGGCTCCTCCGAATGTTGCCGCCACCCGGAAATTGCATACAGTTATGCGATGAGTTTATTGCCTCCTGCCACCGATCGCGACGCTCTTGACCCCTCATTGCTCCTGGGCCGGGACTACTGGATGGTGACCTCGGCCCCTTCGGCCGGGACGGCCTCCGAGGACATCGCCGCCCTCGCCCCCGCGCACATAGCCTGGCTGCTGGACCTCGAGGAACGCGGCCTCGTCTTCCTGTCGGGCCCCCTCGTCAGCGGCCCCGACACCGGTCCGGGATCGGGCATCACGGTCTTGCGCGCCTCCGACGAAGCCGAGGCAACCGCCATCGCGTCAGCGGATCCTTTCGTCACGGCGGGTCTGCGCAGCTTCGTCGTTCATCGGTGGCGCCTCAACGAGGGCAGCGTTTCGATGCGCCTGTCACTCGGCCGCGGCACCTACGAATGGCATTGAGCGGGAACCCGTTCGAGCCCACATCTCGTCGCATGTCCAACCGCGTTCAGGCATAGACCCGTTGACTAGCGCATTCCCTGATGCCATAGTGTATACACTCTGCTGACAATGGCCGATCAGGTATCAAGGTGCGGCAGATCTCCACCGTCCGCACCGGTCATCGGCGACGACCGCTATCGACAGCACTGTCGATCCCCCGGCGCCCGCCCAGATGACCGAGGCACACCGTCAACACTCTCGGCACTCGCATTACCGGGCCGACGAGAACGCGGAAATCTATTCGAAGAGAAGAAGCAACGGCAAAAACCGGTTCGAAGGAACTCCAGTGGGACGCTTGGACGAACGCGTCGAATTCCCCTCCGGCGCAGCTCATGGTCAGGGACTCCGCCACGCGGTTCACCTTGCCGAAGAAACCGCACCGACCTCCTTCACACGTCGGTATGAGGTGCGACGATGACCGCCACGGCCTTCTGCTCCCAGGCCGAACCACCCCGGCCGCGCGACGACGGCGATCCGGAGGAAGGGAAAGCACGGTTGCTCGGGCCTGATCAGTTATTGGCGGCGATCGCTGGTCACCTTACGCAAGGATCATCGCTGATCGAGTGGGCTAGGGAGTTGGGCGATCTGCACGCGGCACTGATCCCGGTGCGCCTGAATCGAACGCGTCTTCCCGCCGAATTCGATGAAGCCCGCGTCCACATCGACATTGCCGAGATCGTCAGCGAGATCGATTCGTGGGCGTTCGTCCATGTTCCGAGAGCCCCCGGAGCGCGCAGGCACACCCATTCCCTGGGCGAGGTGATCAGCCATATCGCAAAGATCTATGCCAACGCGTGGTGGACGGTTCTACACGTCGATGACAACGACGTGCGGCACGAGGCATGGTTTCACCTCGGTGAGGTCTGCGAAGGCTACGCGCAGCTGATTCACGACATCCAGGCTTCCGGGGTCCGATTCCCGCTAGGGTGGCGGGGCATCCGACACGCGCCGCCGACCTGACAGGTGCTTCTTCCGCCAGGTCGGCCGAGCCCGGCTACTGGCGCAAATTGCGGTCGAACAGGGCCAGCAGTTCGCGGTAGTGCCGTTCATCCGCCTCGGGGTCGTGTGCGGAGGTATCGGCCTGGGTGTAGCCGTGTTGGGCACCCTCGTAGACCTCGGTGCGGTGGCGGACACCGGCGGCATCGAGCGCCTTGTCGAACAGGGCGATATGTTCGGGAGTCATGTGGCGATCCTCGCCCGCGTGGGCGAAATACAGTTCCGCCGTGATGTTTCCGAGAGTGAGGTGCGGACTGTCCGGGGTGTCGGTGACCAGCGGTCCGCCGTGGAATCCTGCCACCGCCGCAACCCGATCAGGGAACATGGCGGCGGTCAGCACCGCCAGCCGCGCACCCATGCAGTAACCCGTGACGCCGACCTTTGCCCCTATGACCTGCGGCGACGCTGCCAGCCACTCGAGATATGCGCCGACATCCGAACGCAGGAGCTCCGGGGTCAGCTCGCGGATCATCGGGAAGACCTGTTGGAAGATCTCCGGCCGCTCCCCCGGGTCGATGAAATCCGGCAGCTCGATCACAGGCGCACGCCCGTGCCGGTAATAGGCGTTCGGCAACAGAACGGTGTAGCCATGGGCGGCAATACGATCGGCCAGTGATCGCAGGCTGGGCCGCAGTCCGAAACCGTCCTGAATCACGAGCACTCCCGGATGGGCGGCGCCATCGTCGGGGTAGGCGACATACGAGTCAGCGACACCGTCGGGTGTCCGGACGTCGACCGACATACCGTTCACTGCGGTCATCCTCGAAGCCTCCTGCCGTGCCGACCGTTCGAACATACCCCATTCAAGATCAACCGATTCGACTCGACTACCGGTCGTCGGAGCGTCGTGCCCAGACCGGGGCGAAGCGGTCGAGCCCGACGCGAACCCGATCAACGACGGCTGGGTCGACCTTCTCGTCGACCTCGTCGCACACGACCGGGCCCGGGAGCACCGGCCGATCGTGCTGTGCGGGCTCAGCGCAAGCGGCATGCTCGTCTTCACGTCGACGCCAAGGCTCCGAGGCAGTCTCAGCGGCATCGTCGGCATGACCTTTCCGAGCCAGTCAGCGCATCCGGCAGGTCCGCGACGGGATGCAGTCGCCGATTTCATCATCAACAGCCGTCCGTAACGAGACTCATGCATTGTCTGCATATTTGCAGAAGATGTGTTGACCTCTGCGCCATAAAGCGATCACGACGCCACGGATCCGCAAATTTGCGCAATAGTGGGTCGAAAGTGGAGAGCATGATTCCACTTGGATAGATCGTCCGGAGGCGCGTTCGGTAGTCGAATGAATCGGCCGGGCACGGGAAAGCCGTCACAGGGCGCGCATCGGAGGGAATTGTACCGACATGCCGCAGTGCGATCCCTCCCCCAGCAGGTCACGCCGGACTCCTCCCGGCGGCGGCACCGAGCGCGCTGTCGGCTCACGTCCCGCCGAACCGAATGGAAGCGCACCGCGAGATCGGCTCCGCCGCACGTCGATACGCGGCGCGTCGAGAAATCGACTTAATTTGATCATCGACTTCACCGAGGGATGAAGATCAATTTGTGTTACCTCGGGAAAATATTCAGTTAGCCAATTATTAACGGTGATGATTCACACAGCAAGAGAAGTGGATTTGTAGATCTCTTTTTCTTAACGTTGCTGGTGCGCCGTGATGGCGTCGTTATCCCACTGTGAAAGGAAGCTCCGCAGATGTTCTCTCGCAAGGCCCTTCTCGCCGCCAGCACCGTCTCCGCCGCTGCCCTGTTCTTCGGCCCGGTCGCGGTGGCCTCCGCCGCCCACTCCGCCGGCACCGGTTCCGCGGGCCTGGCCTCGGGTTCGGCCGACGGTGGCTCGTCCACTGGCTCGGCCGGCTCGTCCTCCGGTTCCGCCATGCTGGACTCCGGCAGCTCGGCCCTCGACGGGGGCACCTCCGCCATCGTCAACGTCATCGATGCGATCACCGGCATCCGGGACCTGACCCAGCCCAAGCCCGCCTCCTGATCCGGTCTCGGTAGATCACCGCTTCGTCCGTGTCACCCCTTCGGGTCCGGGCTTCCCCGCGCCGCTCCGCTCCACACAGCGGCCCGCACTACAGCGGTGAATTCGCTGCAGCTGAACTGGTCGATTCGCCGCATCGAAGCAGATGCGGCGGGTGGACCCCCAGAGTCCGTTTGCCCGCTAGGGAGACAGCTCCCAGTGCTGCGAGCGCTGAGCTTCCTTGAACACAGGTTCGTGCCGCCCGGCGAAGTCGCCGGACGGCACGAACTTTTTTCCGGCCATCCACCGCATGAAGTTCAGCAGGCTACGTCCCCCTGGGCGGCCTTGTCGAACGACACATGCACATGGTCGTAGTGATTGGCGGTCGGGCTCCCGCGGTCTTCCAGGTAGGACCAACCGCTGCCATCGTTGTACCGCTGCCGCCAGATCACGTAGGTCACACCGAAACGCTGCTGATTGGCCAGCACGTATTCGGCGATCGCGTCGCCCCGCGCCGAATCGGGTGTCATGAGATCGAGTGCCAAGCCTGCGCCGTGGTCGCCGTCGCTACGGCCGATGGCGCCGCCGATGTCGGCGACGGCGAACGTCTTCTTGAGCAGGTTGCCCACCTGCGCCACGTGCGGCCGTGTACCTGCGAGTTCGGTCGAGCACGGCACAGGGGGAGGCCGTGGTGGCAGGTGCTGCGCAGCCTCCCTGGCCGACGGTGGTGGCTGCTCGACCGGGGGCGCTGCCGCTGTCGGCCGAGTGATCGACGGCACGCCGGTTGGGGGCGCGACGGCTGCCGATGGCGGCGAATCGGCAGCTGCGGCATGCTGAGCCTCCAGGCCCGGTCGCGATACCGCCCACAACCCGACGGCGAGGGCCGCGGCGATGCCGCATACGGCCAGGGCGCTGAGCTTCCGGGCTGCGGTTCGTTTACGGTGTTGACCAGGCATGATGTCGGCTACCGATTACAGTCGAGAATAGGTCACCGATACATTACGAAATGGTCGCGAAAATGTCACGCCGAGCGGGCGAGAAGGTGCTCGGGTCCGCTGACAGGATCGCGGCCGAGTGCCCCGCTGTGCCGCGGAACGCGGCTGACCAGCACACAAGCCGGTCGGTAGCGCTGTAATGGTTCAGCTGAGGTGAGAAGTCAGGCGGGTCGACTGTCGGCTACGGCGATTGCGGGCCGGCGAGACGGCCGACGGCGTGGAGGTGGCTCAGCGCTTGGCGGTAGGAGTCCAAGACGCCGGTCTCGCAGTAGGGCACCTCGAGTTCGATGCAGAACTGTTCGACCATCGGCTTGGCCCGGCGCAGGTTGGGCCGCGGCATGGACGGGAACAGGTGGTGCTCGATCTGGTAGTTCAGTCCGCCGAGGGCGGCGTCGACGAGTCGGCCGCCGCGGACATTGCGGGACGTGAGCACCTGTCGGCGCAGAAAGTCTGTCGACTCGCCTTCGGCCAGTACCTCCATCCCCTTGTGGTTGGGCGCGAAAGTGCAGCCCATATAGAGCCCGAACAGGCCCTGGTGCACAGCGATGAAGACGACCGCTTTACCCGGCGACAAGACCAGGAAGACCGCGGCGAGATACCCGGCGGCGTGTGCGGCCAGCAGTGCGGCCTCCCAGACGCGGTTGGGTATCGCCCAGCGCAGCACCGCCCGGACACTCGCATAGTGCAGACTGCCGGCCTCGAGCAACAACATCGGAAAGAACAGCCAGGCTTGGTAGCGGAAAATCACCCGCCGGATGCCTTTGCCGGTCCGTGCTCGATCGCCGGAATGGGCCAGCACCCCCATCACGTCCGGATCCGAACCCTCGGTGTTGGGGTGAGCGTGGTGGCGGTTGTGATTACTGACCCACCAGCCGATGCTCACCCCGATACCGAGATTGCCCGCGATCACACCGAACAAGTAGTTGGCCCGCCGACCGGCGAAGATCTGACGGTGCCCGGCATCATGACCGAGGAACGCGATCTGCGCGAATACCACTGCCAAGAAAGCGGCAACCACCAACTGCCACCACGAGTCGCCGACCATGACGAACGCCGCCCATCCGGCAGCGAACGCCACCGAGGTGACCGCACCCTTCCCGACGTAATACCGCAACCGTCGATCCAGTAGCCCGGATCGGCGCACTCGACGCAGCAACACCGCATACTCGCTGCCACGCGCCGGTCGATTTTCCTTGGTCTCGGCGGTCGGCGACGAAGGAACCGGCGCTGCTTGCTGTCCGTCCCGCTCGATCGGGTCATAGTCCGCGAGCGCGGTTGTCGTGACGGAGGATGTCGGCATCGTCCGGCCGGTAGAACTTTCGAGAACCACGGATTGCCTGCACATCCTGTTGTCACTGTTGGTCTCCGGGCTCGGACCGTTGTCCTTCCATGCCCGGTGTCGACGACAGCAGGCTATCGGAAGTCAGCGCGGAAGACTCGCCTGCCTCGAGAACTAGAGTGCCGCGATGAGACCACCGCGAGGTGAACGGATGTGCCGATCGACAACACATCCGCGTGACGATCGGATTGCACAGACATCGGCGAGCGCGAGATATATGTCCGTCGCGCTGCCCGGCGGCGTGCAGCGCCCAGGTGCCGACCGATATCTCGGCTGTGTGAGTTACCCAGCGTCGGTCGCAGTCAGCACGCGGGCGTCGGCGGTGCTGTCCAGCCGCGCGCCGGCCTGAGGATAGGTCGGGTACTCGATGCCCGAGATGTACTGCACCGTCCGCACCACCTGGCACGAGTAGCCGAATTCGTTGTCGTACCAGACATAGAGAATCGCAGTGTCACCCTCGACGATCGTGGCATTGGCATCGATGATCGACGCTGCGCGCGATCCGATGAAATCGCTGGAAACCACGTCCGTGGCGGCGGTGTAATCGAGGTTTCGGCTCAACGGCCCGGCGAGCGAAACCCCGCGCAAATAAGCGAGCACTTCGCTCTTCGTCGTCTCCCGCTGAAGCTGCAGGTTCAGGATCGCGACCGAAACGTCGGGGGTGGGAACGCGAATCGAGTTGCCGGTGATCTTGGCCTTGAAATCCGGCATAGCCTTCGCGACCGCGGACGCGGCACCCGTTTCGGTGAGCACGAGATTGAACGGCGCGGAACGACCGCGCCGGTCCGCCTTGTGATAGTTGTCCAGCAAGTTCTGGTCGTTGGTGAACGAATGAACCGTCTCCACGTGCCCGCGGACGATGCCGTACTCGTCGTCCATGGCCTTGAGCGCCGGAACGATCGCGTTGGTCGTGCACGAGGCACACGAGAAGATTTGCTGCGACAGGTCCAGGCCGCGGTGGTTGACGCCGTGCACGATATTCGGGATATCGCCCTTACCGGGCGCGGTGAGAACGACTTTCGCGATGCCGGGGCGCAGATGCTGCGACAGCCCGTCCCGATCACGCCACCTGCCCGTGTTGTCGATCAGGATCGCGTTCGTTATCCCGTACTCGGTGTAGTCGATCGTCGTCGGATCATCGCTGTAGATGAACTTGATCGTGTTCCCGTTCGCGGTGATCGTGTCATTGCCGGTATCGACCTTGATCGTGCCGTTGAAGGCGCCGTGCACCGAATCCCTGCGAAGTAGCGACGCTCGCTTGCCCAGATCGTCGTCACCTCCCTTGCGCACCACCACGGCACGCAGGTTCAGCCCGTTGCCGGATCCGGCCTTCTCGATGAGCAGGCGAGCGACCAGGCGACCGATGCGGCCGAAGCCATAGAGGACGACATCCCTCGGGCCCGGTGACAGAGCCTTGTTGCCGTTGATCACCTCGTCCAGCACCGCCGCGGTGAACTCGCGGATCGACAGTCCGCGATCGTCGGCGCGATAGGTCATGACCAACTGACCGAGATCGATCTTGCAGGGCCCGAGATCCAGTTCACTGAGCACGCGCAGGAAGGGAAGAGTCTCGTCCACCGACAACTCCTCGCCTTCGATCTGCCGCGCGAACCGGTGCGTCCGCAGGATGCTGATCACCGACTTGTTCACCAGCGACCGGCTGTGCAGCAGGATCGTCACGCCCTTCCCCCGATACAACGTGCCGATGATGGGAATCATCGCCTCGGCGGCGGCTTCCTGGGCGTTCCAGCGGTCGAGTTGTTCGGTAGTCAACGTAGGTCCTCGGATCTCCTCGATTTACACGCGTATCGATGCTAATGAGGGCCGCGATATCACCGAGGCCGGATCCCCCCTCGTGAGATCGCCAGGTGGCGACGCCGAGCGAGCACCATCGTCCGAGCGGCGGCAGATGCCAGCGCAACAGGTCAGGAGCCAGATGGCGGAGATCGGCCCGGATTCGAGCCGCGAGTTCGTGCCCGTGGCTACGCGCCACCGACCGCACAGTGAAATCGACATCGAAGCCTGCCGCGGCACACGCGCCCGCCCAGTCCCCCACGCGACGGCGGGCGGTAGCAGTCTCGATCATGGAAGGCGGCACGGCGAATTCACGCACACGCAGCCAGAAGGAAAGGCGGGAGTCGTCCCCGTTCACGATCTGAGTGAGCATCAGCACTCACCTTGCGCGAACGGAACCCCCAATCTTTGAACAGATGGAGTCATCATCGCGTTGATCATAACCTCCCGAACCGCCACCGGCCAACCGAAGGCGCTCGGCGGCAGTTTCGCCGAACCGCTTCCACCCTCACAAGCACCCGCCAGACCGGTTGGCGCAGTTGGTGTTCAGCCAATTTCCGGTGGTACATCGACGCCACATCGCCTGGGGAACTACTGCACCAGCAGATCCAGTCGCCCCGGGAAGCGCCACCCGAGCCGTACGTCGACCGCCTACCGAGTGAACCGGCGAATGTGATTCGGGAGCATGGGGTTTCGAGTGCGGCCACCACCTTTTCGACGAGGAGCCGCCGAACCTCGCCTGAATCCGTGCGAGAGTTATGCCGCTCGGATCCGGGAGTGCGATCGCACGTACGCGCCGACCCGCACCGATGAACCAGCGGGCCTCGCTTCGCCACTGCCTTACACGTGCCTACTCGTCGCAGCAGCTCTCGGGTCGCGCCAGGCTCAACGTAAGTGAGCCACCAAGGTATCGAGTTCCTCGGCGAACAGTAGGGCCGAGTCGACACCCATTCCGGCAAAGTGCCCGGAGAGTGCGAGCGCGAGTGCGAGCGCGGATGCGACCCGGCCGGTGCATCCGCTGGACCGGCCCAGCGATCGGCCACGGAATGAGCATCGACGGCGGCACTCACGTCTGGACCTTCACTCCCGTCGACGGCGGCGTCCTCGTACGCACCGAGGAGAACTGGAACGGCGCCCAGGCCGAAGCCGACGTATCCTCCACCTACTTTCTCGGCGCCGGACTCGAAGCCTGGCTGACCTACCCGCGCACAGCCGCCGAGAACTGAACACCGTTGCGGCTGTGTGGCGCCGCTTCAGCTGCGGAAAGCGTGCGCATGGTGGAGTGCCTCGATCGAGTCGGTGAGTTCGGCGACCGGTCCGTCGACCACGGCGTCCGGCACGACCTCGGTGATCGGCAGCGCCGCGACCGGGGCACGCGGGACACCCCACTCCGCCAGCCACGACACCAGTTGACCGGACGACACGGCGTACACGATCCGCCCGAGGCCGACCCATCCGTGGCTCGCCGCACACATCGGGCAGTGCTCGCCGGAGGTATAGACGGTGGCCGCGGCGCGCTCGTCAGGCGACAGATGTGCCGCGGACCAGCGAGAGATCTCGAATTCGGGATGACGTGTCGCGTCACCCGCCTTGATCCGGTTCCGGTCCTCGAAGAGCACTTCCCCGTCGGCCGAGACCAGGAGCGAGCCGAACGGCTCGTCCCCGTCGTCGAGCGCCTCCCTGGCGAGTTCGACGCAGCGGCGCAGGTGCGAAAGGTCCTCGGCAGTGATGGTCATCGAATCATCCTGGTGGCAGAAACGGGTGGGCCTTGCCGGAATCGACAAGGTCCACCCGCCGACGCGGTCGCTCAGCTATCGCATCGGCGCCGGTCCGCATTCCTTGCCCATCAAGTCGGGGAGATGCGCCCATCCGGACGAGCAGTTCATGACCTCGCCGCCGTTCACCTGGAACGGCTGCGTGATCTCTCCACTCGCAGGCGCACCGTTCGACGGCGTGCAGTCCATAGCGGTCACCCTGCCTTCCCACACCGGCGAATGGGACGAACAGTTGTAGTTCCACGTCTCCTGCGCCGTGGCGGTCGGCGGACAGAACAACAGCGCCGCCGCGGCGGCGAAGAACGGGGGAAGACCCAAACGAACTAGGCGTGTGGCTTTCATGACGATCTCCTTGTCCTGGTTCCGTGCGGTCTGAATCGGTAACCGTCCCGGACGAACAGTCCGAGTGGTAGCGAGCAGAAACTGCTTGGTGCTCAGGAGAGAACGTGCACACTGCGACTAGGACGCTACCCCCGGGATACCCGACCTGATGCGGAATGCCGATCGCTGTGACCATTCGGATATGGTGGCGACCGTCTCGGCCGGGGCAGTCCGATCCGGTCGGTATGCGGGTGCGCCGGGTGAATCAGGTACTCCCGATAACCGTCGAAGTCGTCGAGGGCGAAAACGGCGCCGCATTCGCACTCGCCGCCGTGGCCGCGACCGACGCTGAAGTGCCGTACGGACGGGATGACACGGCCCTGATTGCGCAGGCTCTCCAGCGCCTCGTCCAGCTGCTCCTGCGTAACGCCAGGCTTCAGGGTGAGTCGATTGCAATGGTAGATCATGTTTTTCAGCCTTTATGTCCGGTGAACTCGTGGATAAGGCCGGCGGCCGTCGGGGGTTCAGGAGCCGTGGTTCACGGTTCCAGCACAACCTTGCCGACCACCGTGCGGGACTCCGCGAGCCGCACCGCCTCGGCGACCTCGGTGAGCGGCAACCGGGCGGCGACCTGTCCCCGCAATGACCCGGCCACCGCGAGATCGAACACCTGCCCGAGGTCCTCGGCGATCCGCGCGCGGAAGGCTGCGGCGTCGCGCTTGCCCGCCCACAGATTGAAGAAGTGCGCTCTGCGCTTGTTCGGCACCGCATTCCACAGTTGCAGCCGGGCGAGCAATTTCAGCACGGGAAGCCGGGAATCGCCTTCGACGTCGCGGGTAGCCGCGGTGCCGTAGGACACCAGGGTGCCACCGGGCGCGAGCAGGCGGAAGGAGTCCACGATGCCGGGGCCGCCGACGTGGTCGAACACCGCGTCCACGCCGTTCGGCGCCAGCGCCCGGACCTGGGCGGGCACGTCGCCGCGATAGTCCACCCACTGCGCGCCGAGCGCCCGGACCGCGTCCGCGTTGCGGGCCGACGCGGTGCCGATCACCGCGATACCGGCCGCGCGGGCCAGCTGCACCAGCGTGGAGCCGACGCCGCCGTTCGCGCCGTGCACCAGAATCGTCGCACCGCGCCGGGTTCCGGCGACCCGGTGCAGCATCTGCCACGCGGTGATCCCGTTGACGACCAGCGTCTCCGCTTCTGCCGGGTCGAGCCCGTCCGGCACCGGCACCAGGTCGGCGGCGTCCAGCAGCACGTGGCTGCACCAGCCGCCGGTCTTGGTGAGCGCGGCGACCCGGCGGCCCCGCAGCGCCGCGTCCACTCCCGACCCCACGGCGACGACCTCGCCGACCAAGTCGTAGCCGGGCACGAACGGGAACGGCGGCTGGTCGTAGTACTTGCCACGGCGCATCTGCTGCTCGGCGAAGGAGACTCCGGTGGCCTCTACCCGCACCAGCGCCTGCCCCCGACCGGGTGGCGGCAGTTCGCGCTGCCGCACCCGCAGTCCGCTCGGTTCGACTTTGCCGGGCAACACGATCTCGGTAACTGTCACGTTCGCTGTGCTCATCTCGGAACCTCCTAGTGTGTGATTGATCAATCACTCTGTGGGTAAACGGCGATTTCGCCGCTCAGGACGTCGATTACATGCGATTCGGGTGCCGGATCCCCTGGGTGAGCATTGCCGCCCACTCTCCCGCGCTCGCGTCGATGTCGAGCGTGGTGATCAGATGACAGAGCTGGCCGTAGGCGATGAAGCGCTGGACCTGCTCGGCACTGCCGCCGGACCGCTCCGCGGCGAACGCGGTGACCCGTTCGAGCCCGCTGCGCATAGCGGCGGCGATTTCCGGGATGTCGGCCGCGGATTGGGCGTGCACCTGCACCATGAGCAGTCGATTGTCCGCGATGAGTTCGGCGTACGCACCGCCCATCCGGTGCAGGATCGCATCCGGGTCGGTCTCGCCCGGCCGGGACGCACCGGCCGACAGCGCTTCCTCGATCAGTTCGAAGGCGCGATCGAGCGCGGCGACGAACAGCGATACCTTGCCGGGGAACAACTTGAAGACGTACGCGGGCGAGATCGATGCGCGTGCCGCGACGCTCGTGATCGGCGTGCCGTGATAGCCGGTGCGGGCGAACTCATCGATCGCGGCGTCGACGACGGCCTCGCGCCGGAGTTCCGCGGTGGAAAGGGTGGCCCGTCTGCTCATGTGAGTGACTGTACACTCACCCCTCGGGTTGCGCAACGGCGCCCGAGGCGGTCGCCAGATGACCTTCTGCCCTGTCGATACCTTCGCCGCCGTCGAATGATGATCGGAGTAGCGAACACGCCGCCGTAATAGAAGGAGATGCATCATGACGACCGCGCGGACCATAATGCGGCCCGACGTACAGCACATCAGTGTTCGGGAAACCATGGAGGCAGCCGCCCAGCGGATGCGGCAGCTCGACATCGGCGCACTGCCCATCTGCGACGGCGAATGCCGTCCCGTCGGCATAGTCACCGACCGGGATATCGTCGTGAAGGTGGTCGGTGTCGGCGCGAATCCGAAGACCACCACCGCCGGCGAATTGGCGCAGGGCGCCGACCGACTGCACACCGTCGATATCGACACCGATGTGCGCGACGTGCTGGTCCTCATGGAGCAGCAGCGGATCCGTCGGCTCCCGGTCACCGACAACGGCATGCTGGTCGGCATCATCACCGAGGCCGATCTGGCCCGCAATCTGGCCGATACCACCGTCGGCGAATTCGTCGAGGCGGTCTGCGCGGCCCATCTGCCCGCCACCGAGAAAGTGTGAGGATCCGACACGTCGGCCAGCCCGTCGAAGCCTGTCGCGCATAAGTGCAACACGGGCAGCGCCGCGACAATGATGCAGTAGGAATGCCGAGGTCGATATCATCGATACGCGACCTTTTCACGATGCTGATCCTCCATAGCGAACGCGATTCATCCGTGCGGGAGGTGGTCGGTGAACGGCATAGCGTTCGGTCGCTACCGGTTGCACGAGCTGATCGGCGAAGGCGGCATGGGCCAGGTATGGCGGGCCTACGACACCGCTACCGACCGCATCGTGGCGATCAAATTGCTGCCCGAGCGCTGTGCGATTGATCCCAGCTTCCGGGAGCGATTCCGGCGGGAGGCTCACGACACCGCTCAACTGCGCGAACCACATGTGGTTCCGATCCACGGCTACGGCGAGATCGAAGGCCACCTCTATCTCGATATGCGGCTGATCGACGGCGACGACGCCAGAACACTGCTCAACCGCGATGGTGCGATGGAGCCGGCGACAGCGGTTGGGGTGATCTCCCAAGTCGCGGCGGCGCTGGATGCGGCGCACGCCCAAAGTTTGGTGCACCGCGACGTCAAACCGTCCAACCTGTTGGTCACCGATACCGGCTTCGTCTATCTGATCGACTTCGGTATCGCGCGCTCGGCCAGCAATACCCCGCTGACCAGCACCAGCACGATGATCGGAACCTTGGCCTACATGGCTCCGGAGCGATTCACCAGCGGGGTCGCCGACGCTCGGTCCGACGTATACGCCCTTACTTGCGTGCTGTGCGAATTTTTGACCGGAATACCGCCCTACCCGAGCACCAGCACCGAACAACAGATCGCGGCGCACCTGACCGCCGCTCCCCCGTCGCCGAGCATGCGGCGGCTCGACCTGCCGGTCGGTTTCGACGATGTCATCGCCCGGGGCATGGCGAAGGACCCGGACGACCGCTACCAGACCGCCGGAGAGCTGGCAGCCGCCGCCGAACACGCTCTCGCCACTGCCCCTGCGGTTGCCGCCGGAAGCGCCCCTCGCGCGGGCCCCACATCGGTGCCCCCAGGCTTCGGAGGTCTCAGCGATCGGCCCAGGACGCCGACGCCGATACCCTCTACAGAGCCGTATGCGGAGCAAAAGTCCACGATCAACGCTGGACCTCCCGTAGATCTGCCCGGTCTCGAGCCCATACGATCCGAATCGGGCGGGGGATCCCGACGGGACGGCACCGCACCGCCTCGACGTAAACGGCCTGTCGTCCCGATAGTCGTCGCCGTGGTGGCTGCGTTCATCACCGCGGCCCTGGGGTCGGGTATCTGGTGGCTGAGCCAGCCATCGAAGCCCGAGGCGGCTTTCGATGGCAAATACGAGGTCACCTACACGCCCAAAATTCTCAATGGGAAGCCGGACAACAGTCCCCCACAAGAAAGGATATGGTCAGTCCGATCCGACTGTCCATCGCACGGCGAACGCTGCGTGGCCTCGATAACCAGCCAGAGCAAGACCGAGCGGGAGACGGCCCCGGCCAAGTTCAGCGCGGACTATCGCGACGGCACGTGGACGATCACAAGAGACATACGGCCCCGCCCCGACCGCGATTGCGAAAATCCGATCACCAAGGTGCCGCAGAACGTCCCGGCATGGCAGAGACTCGAATTCCGACCCGGCATCCCGGCGTGGACCGGAAACTCCTTCAGTTTCGTCGGTGGCCCTTGCGCATACACTCAACAGCAAGAGATGAAGCTTTCCCGCGTCGGCGAGATCGATCCGAAGGTCGACGTCGTCCCTCCCGAAACCGTCCCCGACCGCGGTCCTAGCCCGACCATCGCGCCGATCAGCGGCGCCTATGACGTAACCATCACCTATACCGCGACACCAGACGTTCCCAATCCCCCGCCGCCGAACAAGTTCCGGCAGCAATACAACACCCTGTGCATGCGTGAGGGCGACCGCTGCGCCGCAACTACGGACACAGATTCCGGCACAGATCCCCGCAAAGATCCTCGCGCCGTCTTCGCTCCGATGTTGATGCTCGAAGGCGGGGTCTGGCAGGCCGATTACAGCATCCCCTTTCCCTGCTCCGCGGAATCGAACGAGCCGCACACCATCGCGACATTTCATTGGGATTTGTTCGCGTCCGACGTGGGGCCCGACCCAGCCGAATTCTTGACCGGTACATGGACCCGCGAGAAATCGGATCCTTGTCCCGAGACCAGCCGTGCCACGGTCGAAATGCGGCGGGTCGGCTCGACCGGCGCGCGGCCCGCTGTCGCAGGCAGCAATGCGGACCAGCAGCAGCCCCATCCATCCCCGGCTCCAGCGATCGTCGCAATCCGCTTACCCAAGGGAAGCTATGTATTTCGAGACCCACACCTCGGACCAACCATCAGATAACAACGACGAGAGCGGTTCGGCCAAAGGATTTCAGCTCGCTCCGCGCCGCACCGCTCGAGATGGAGGCGGACATGACCACAGGCGATGCTGATTGGTCCAGGCCGGCGGCGATGGCCCTGCCGAAGGAGGGGTTCTTCGAGCTCGAGCGAGGCCGGTACGGGCCGATCTTTCCCCGCACACCTGCCAATTACGGCTTCTCGATCATCGCACGGGTCAAACCCGGCCGCGAGGAGGCGATCCGGGAGTACGGCAAGCAAATCGAGGCCGCGGTCGCCGAAGATCCCACTGTGCTGGCGCCGCTCCGGCTGCATTACTTGCGGTGGGTACTGTTCGACATCGGCGACGGGTTGTGCTTCCAATATCAGGGCATCTTCGACACCGACTTCGACAAGTACGTCGAGGATGCTATCGCCTTGTTCCTGTCGACGGGCATCACAACCGTATTCGTGAACCTCGAAGGGTTCCCCGAAGACTGGAAGACCAATACCGAGGCGGTGGTCGAGTTCTTTCGTGAGCATCAATTCCCGAGCTTCCTGGAGTACGGTGAGTACCCCTATGTGACCGCGGACGAGGTCAAGAAGGCGTTGCGCGTGAAGGCGGCATTTTCCGACATGCTCGATCAGATGCAGTAGCGACCGAGAGGTTTGCTGATGCTCGAACTCGACGACATTCAGCACATTCTGCTGACCCGCGTCCCCGCGCTGACCGGACGCTACGAGTTCCTGTCGTTCGCCAGTGCCACCGGTGGGCGGGCGTGGCTGTCGGCCATGGTCGACCGCGTGGCCTCGGCTGCCGACGCACAACGCTCCGTGACCACAGACCGCCGATGGGTGACGCTCGCGTTCACCTGGACCGGCCTCCGCGCACTCGGCGTGCCCGAACAGTCACTGGCAACGTTCCCCGAGGAGTTCCGCCAGGGCATGGCAGCGCGGGCCGGCGTCCTGGGCGACACCGGGACCGATCACCCCGACCATTGGGTCGGTGGATTGGCGGGCGACGATCTGCACGCGATCGCGATCCTGTTCGCCCACGACGACGCCGAACGCGCTCGCTGGGTGCACGAGCACCACCAGCTGGTCGGCCGCTGCACCGGAGTGACGGTGCTGTCGTCGCTGGACCTCGCGGCCGTTCCGCCGTTGGAGTACCCGCACGACCATTTCGGCTACCGCGACAGGTTGTCGCAGCCGGTGATCGAAGGCTCCGGTGAGCAGCCCACACCGGGCACGGGTGCCCCGATCAAGGCCGGCGAGTTCATCCTGGGATATCCCGACGAGGACGGTCCTCCGGTGGGATTGCCGCAACCGGAGGTGTTGTCGCGCAACGGCAGCTACATGGCCTACCGGCGCTTACAAGAACACGTCGGGCGATTCCGCGACTTCCTGGCCGAGCACACCGACACCCCGGAGGAACAGGAGTTGCTGGCCGCGAAACTCATGGGCCGCTGGCGCAGCGGCGCTCCCCTGGTGCTCGCCCCCGAGCGGGACGATCCCGAACTCGGGGCAGATATGCAGCGAAACAACGATTTCAACTACAAACAGATGGACCCCTACGGGTACGCGGTGCCTTTGGGCTCGCACATCCGCAGGCTGAATCCCCGTGACACCGCGGTGAACATGCAGCGGCGGCGCATGATCCGCCGCGGCGCCACCTACGGACCGCATCTCCCCGAAGGTGTTTCCGAGGACGGCGCCGAGCGCGGAATCGCGGCCTTCGTGCTGTGTGCCAGCCTGGTGCGCCAATTCGAATTCGCCCAGAACGTGTGGATCAACGACAAGACGTTCCACGAGCTCGGCAACGAGCGGGATCCGATCATCGGCAACCAAGACGGCACCCTGGAATACAAGATCCCCAAACGTCCGATCCGTAAGACCATCAGAGGATTACCGGCGTTCACAACTCTCAGGGGTGGCGCGTACTTCTTCATGCCCGGTGTTCGCGCACTGCGCTACCTCTGCACTCCTACCGACAACGAGGTGGCACCATGAGCACCGTCACCCGGGCACGCACCTACAACCAATCTCCGCTGCCACGTACCTACACTCCCGGCAGACGCCGGTTGAGCATCTACTGGACTTGGAGTTATCCCTGGGAAGCCCAGCGCGATCCTGCCGCGCTCGACAACCGCTTCTCCACCATAACCGAGGTGCGCCAAGCGGCTTGGCCTGCCTACGAGACGCCCGAATACGACGCCACGCACTTTCTGCAAGGGATCGCCGGCACGCTGGAATTGTTCCATCGCTCCACCCTCACCTTCCAGCAGATAGCCGGAGAGGCCACCGGTCACCCCGTCGCGGTCTTCCAGCGCATCGATCAGGCCGGGTTCGAATTGCCTCTCGACGAACGCATTCTGGCCGACACCGATACCCTCATGATCTTCGGCCTCGACCACGTCCTCGGTCAGGCAGAAGCCGCGCCCGAGGAGATCGCGGCCCTCGACGAATGGCTGCGACGCGAAGGCACCTGTCTGCTTCTGGCGCCCCATCACGACGTGGGTTGCACCGACGACCTCCAGCAACGCCAAGTCGAATACCAGCACCACGGCGACCCGCTGGTGCCGCGCCAACAACGCTTCAGCGCTTACACCCGCTCACTGATGAAAGCGCTCGACGTTCCGGTGCACAACATGTACGGACTCCGACCCGCCGTCGTCGAAGGCACGAAATCCATTGCGCCCCTGAGCACATTTCGTGACCTCGACGACTTGCACCTGCTCGACAACGTCACCACATTCAACTTCCACCCCCACCTCCCGCACTATCACCTCACCGCGCCCGCAAGCGCATCCGTGCGCCTGCTCGCCCGGCAACCCATCGACCTCGACCGACCCCACCCCTTCACCGCCGAAGGCAATACCGAATTCAACACCCTGATCTGGCTGCCGCCCACCGAACGACGCGCAGGCGACATCGTCATGATCGACTCCACCAACTTCACCACCTTGTTCGGAGGGACCGAAAGCCTCACCCACCTCTGGCGCAACTTCGCCCTCATGAAGTGACGGCGCATCACATCGGCGGGGTCCACCTCGTTCGACCTCGACGCGGGCGGAGTCTCAGTCGGTGAAGCCGGTCAGGGGCCATCCGCCCCGGCGAGTTCGGCGGCCACCTGCCGCAGTTCCGCTCCGCTACGTGGGCGTCGATGTCAGCAATTGGTAGGGGCGAGCTCTCCGCGGGCCCGGGCTTCGAGCCACAGCAGCACCGCAGGCGCACCCCATACCGCAGGGGCCAAATGTTCCAGCGCGGAGGGCAGTTCAACCGAGGGCACCAGCACCGTCTGCACCCGCACCCCGGCCGCGCACCAGCGGCGGACGGTATTCTCGATGGCACCGAGCGGAATCTGCTGGTCCTTCGGCGAATGCCATTCGAGGACAGGGTTTTCCGGTATCTCGGGAGAGAGTTCCAGGCTGTTCTCCTCCACCACCGAGCGGGCTTCGCGGCTGTCGACGATCGAGGTGTTGTCGAGGTACTCCCGAGCGCTGCCGTCGACGCCCGCGGTGAGGATGTCGTTGCTGCAACTGTTGGCCATGTCCTGAGCGACCGCGAGGCCGCGCGGATTGAGATGCGAGCTCGTCGGCAGTCGGTCCGGGTACTCCCGCTCCAGACCGATCGCCGCCGCCATGGCCAACCCGAACGAGGGGTGCCGGTCCAGGCCCAAAGTCTCGGCCATCGTCACCAGATTCATCGGGGCACCACCGACGGCCGCACCCGCGAGTTTCAGCTCCGGTGCGTATGTCGGCTGCAACGCGGCCGCCCACGCGGTGGCCAGGCCACCGCCGGAATAACCCGCCATGACCGCGGGGCTGTGCTCCACGGCGAATGCGGGTAGCCGCTTCACCGCACGGATGCCGTCCAATACGACCTGGCCACCCAAACGCGCTGCCCCGAGAGCGAACTGCGGTCCGAGGTGATCCGGCAGCGCCACAGTCCAGCCCCGCGCCAGCGCCACATTCAAGATCGGCGTGGTCGCCACCAGGTTCAGATCGTCGCTGTACAGCTTGTGCGATATCGCGCAGCCGGTGCCGAGCGCGTTGATGAAGTGCTGATACGACAACAGCGGGCCGCCGGGCTGTCGGCCGAAGGGAGTCAGAACCGTCGTAGTCGCCGCGATCGGAGCTCCGTGCGAGTCGGTGGACCGGAACTTGACCAGCGTGACAGTGGCCGCGGGGAAGATCGCCAGCGCGGGCAGTGCCCGCACACCCAGCACATCCCCTGCTTCGTATGCCGCCAGACCCGCCGGGGCGGCATAGAACGGGTCCGGATCGGGCAGTGGATACAGCGGTTGCGCGGTTGCCGTCGTCGCCAAGAGCAGCCCGAGTGCCACACCGCCGATCGCACCGCTGCGCATGCTGCCGGGCAAAAGAAACCGCCGGATCACGATCTTCTACCTCCAGTAGTTCGCGCATTTGTCGACCAGCCAGCCTGCATTCAAATCCGACGCTGCGGGCTGACCTTCAGCGACACGCCGCACGAAAATCTGAAACGCTAGGAATCGAGATGTGCACGCGCTGTCACACACGCGCGAAGTCGGCAAGGTGTCGGGTGGCCCACTCCCGGAACGAGGTCGGCCGCACGCCGGTGACTTCTTGCACCGTCGGATGCACGACAGAGGTGAACGACTCCAGTGCCGTGGCGCGCAGTGCCATGATGGCGTCGGCCATGATCTCGGACAGTCCGTGGTCCAGGATCGCCTGACGGGCGGCGGCGGGCTCGACTTCCACGAACCGTAGCGGCCTGCCCAGCACGTCGGCGAGTACGGCGGTCATCTCGGCGGGGGTCAAAGCCTCCGGTCCGCTGAGCCGGTAGGTTCGCCCGTCATGGCCGTCGGTGGTGAGCACGGTGGCGGCGACGGAGGCGATGTCGTGTTCGTCGACGACCGCGACGCGGCCGTGGCCGTAGGCGGCGAACACGCTGTCGCGGTTCCGGATCGAGTCGGCCCAGTGCAATGCGTTGGCCATGAACCCGAGCGGGCCGATGATCGTCCACGGAATGCCGCTGTCGCGCAGGGCCTGTTCACCGCGGCGATGCCAGCTCGGGATGGGGTCGGTCGCGGTGTCGTCGCCGGTACGCCCGGAGGACAGCTTGACGACGTGCGCGACATCGGCGCGTGTGGCTTCGCGAATCAGGTTCGCGTCGTGGGTCGGGATGTCGGGTCCGGTGGAAAGCAGGAACACGCGGTCCACCCCGCGCAGCGCCGCGGCGATGCTGCCGCGATCACCCAAGTCGCCCGCGACGACGTCGACGGCAGCGGGAAGACCGGCGGCAGCGGGCCGGCGGGTCATCGCGCGTACGGGCACCTTCGCGGAGACGAGTCGGTCGACGAGCGAGCGGCCGACAGTCCCGGTGGCTCCGGTAACCAGAATCATGAGAGTCCCTTCAGTGGATCGTTGTCGTCGCTGTCCGACGACGGGACCAGCATCGATCCGGAGCCTCCGCTAGCTCCATCCACAGGGAGATATCGGTGGAAATTTTCCATTGAAGGCGGAATGCTGAAAGAAATGACCGTCATAGACGAGCTGGACCGGGGCATCGTTCATGCTCTGCACCTCGATGGCCGCGCACCGTTCAGCCGGATCGGCACGGTGCTCGGTGTGTCGACGCAGACGGTGGCCCGGCGCTACCGGCGACTGCGCGCCGAGGCCGGCTTGCGGGTGGTCGGGCTGAGCCGTCTCGACCGCGACGACCACACCCGCTGGCTGGTCCGCCTCGGCGCCACCACGACGGCAGCCCGGACACTCGCTCATTCCCTCGCCCGACGACCCGACACTTCATGGATCAAACTGCTGTCGGGTGGCACGGAAATCCTTCTCATCCTTCGCATGCCGCACCAGGCGGACGCGGCACATCCGCTGCTGCTGCAGGAGATCCCCCGCACCGCCGGTATCACGACCGTGTCGGCTCACTACGTGCTCCACACCTATTTGGGCGGTCCGACGCCGTGGCACGGACAAGTCGCAACGCTCACCGACCACCAGCAGCGACAACTCACACCACGCCATCACGACGCGCTGTCCGCACGCGGGCTCTCCAGCGCCGACGACGCCCTGTTGTCCGCGCTGCGGACCGATGGGCGGGCCGGGCTGGCCGAGTTGGCGGCAGCCACCGGATGGTCCCCGGCGACAGTCGCGCGACGCCTGGCCGATCTACGGGCGCAGGGGGAGATCTTCTTCGATGTCCAGGCCGACGACACCCTGTTCGGGGCCACCACCCAGGCACTGCTGTGGATGTCGGTCGCTCCCGCACGGCTCGACCAGGTCGGCCTCGAGTTGGCGCGGCATCCCGAACTCGCCTTCGTGCTGGCCACCACCGGTCCGAGTAACCTTGTGGCCCAGGCGATGTGCCCGAATCCCAGCGCCTTGCACCATTACCTGACCCGCCGCCTCGGCAGCGACGACGCCATTCGAACACTGGAAGTGACACCCGTACTCGCCACGGTCAAAGCCGCGGGTCACGTCACCACCGAACGCACCAGGCACGGCACAGCCAGCCGCCGTTCGAGAAGCACGGCGAATTCAAAGTGAGGCGCCCGTGCCGCAGCCGCACCCCGCATTCGCGCAATGCTCACCAACGCCACCCCGCCGCCGAAGATTCCGGCAGCGACCAGGACTGGAAGCGTGCAGCATCCGACACACAGAAGTGCGCCGAGCACGATCGGTACCCACCAGCGTCGCGTCCGCGGGCGCTCAGCACCCACACTCGCCTCTTTCACCGGCGGAGTCGGTGCCGAACGGTACTGGGCAGCAGAGGCTTGCGCTGCAGGCGAGCAAGTCGTCACAACCTGCCTCCAATGCGGCATGCAGGGTGTCGCGCACCGCGGTCAGCTCGGTGAGTTTCGCGTCGATCTCGGCCAATTTGGCCGCCGCGCGGGCTTGTAGCCCGACAGCAGTACGGCGACCCGATCGGGTGGTGGCCAAAAGCTCGGCGACCTCGTCGAGGGTGAACCCCAGCCGCTGGGCCGCCTTGATCACACGCAACACCGTGACGGACCGCTCCGGATACAGTCGGTGCCCGCCGAGAGACCGCTGCGGTTCGGCGAGCAGACCGAGCCGCTCGTAGTACCGCAACGTCTGGGTGTTCACCCCGGCGGCCGCGGCCAGCTCGCCGGTGCGCAATCCGGTCAACGCCGATCGCCGCCGATCCAGGCGTCCGCCCGCGCGGCCAGCGCGTCGAGGACCGCGGCCTGATTGTCGGGAACGGCGATACGCATCACCGGACCGTCCTCGGTGTCATCGAAGCCGACGGTGAAGAACGAGCAGCAACCGGACTCGCGCGCGGCGAGGTCACGGCCCTCCTCCTCCGTGCCGGCGGCAAGTAAGAGATCCAGTCGCGTGCGCGCGGGCCGGTCCGTGCGCCGCACCGCTTCGGTGAAGAACCGGTCGAACTCAGCGACTCGTGCCGACTGTTCAACGGTGGGCAGCGTGCACGAGTCCGGTACCCAATCCCCGGTGGGAGGCGTGATCATCATGCCCTCACGGTAAGCCTGTACCCAGGTACAAGATGCAACCTCGAACCGCGGAAACGTGCGTGTGCCCACCATTCCGCACTGCCGTATTCCAGCGTTCGCGCGTCCGGCGAATTGATGATTCGGTTCGAAGTGCTACGGATGTTCGGTCCGTTGCACCTGTTCGTTGATGAGGGTGTCGTCGTCAGCCGGCGGCTCGGGCTCACGCCACTCTTCTGCTCGGCTGGAACGATTGCCTCGTATCGTGCCTTCCAACTCGTGGGCCAACTCGTCGTCGTGTACGGGACCGTGCTTGCTATTTCCTCGTTCCATGGGATTTCCCTAAGTTTGTAGGTGTCTGGGGTTGGTGCCCTGGATGCCCAGGGCGGTGGGGTGTAGCTGATGGTTGTTTGCCTCTATCGAGGCTTGAAA
>NZ_JBSGCA010000070.1:0-27513 GCF_053601535.1 Nocardia sp. NPDC004718 | reverse complement strand
TCCACTTCACAGCCGGAGGCCTTCACCTGTCAGCCGGACTCACCACAGTGAGTAGGCCGGACAACCTCCCTGGACATCACAGCTAGCCCGCGCCGCGCCGTTGAAGCAGAAGCGTAGGTGCCGGTGGCTGGCCCGGTTCACTCGAAAGAGGTGAATCGGTCGCGCTCGAATGTTCCTACAGTCGACGGATGTGGCCCTTGGCTACTCGGCCGGGGCGGCATGAGTAGACCCGGGGCTTCGCCGGATCTGCGACGGAGTCGATCCATGTGGCACAACCGCTCATCTCATGGCATATCCGGCCAAGGAGGACGACTATGACGACGTATGCACCGGTCACCATCCAGCAGGCACAGTTCCCGATCATCGAACCGTTCACCCAGGACACCGTGACCAACCCGCACTGGCAACTACTGGGCAGCGCGCGGCTGCACGACGGCAGTCTGGAACTCACCCCCAACGCCAACTCCCAGGCCGGGACGGCGTTTCTCGATCAGGCGTTCTCCTCCACGCTCGGGGTCACCATCGACTTCGACTACTCCTGCGAGGGAGCAGCCATGCTCGGCGACGGCTTCAGCGTCTACGTGATCGACGGCGCGCACACCACCCAGCCCGGCGGTATCGGCGCCGCACTCGGCTACTCCATCACGAAAACGGGGTCCGGGCAGATCGTCGCACCCGGGGTCACCGCCGGATTCGTCGGCGTCGGCTTCGATAACTTCGGGAACTTCGCCACACCCCTGGCCGGTACCGGAGGCGGTACATCACGGCCCAACACCCTCGGGGTACGCGGAGCAGGCAACCTGCGGGAAGGGTTCAGGTGGCTCACCGGCGTTGCGGTGCCGGGCGGATTCCGCGCGGACTGGGAGCGCGGTGCTCACATCCAGGTCTCCATTATCGGCGGTCGGCTCACCGTTCGGCACGCCGACAAGACCAACCCGAACGGCACCCTGCTGATCGACAATTTCGATCTCGGCGGTGCGGACGGTCAGCCCCGCGTGCCCGAGACCTTCAAGTTGGGCTTCGCGGCCGGAACCGGCGCCGCGACCGCCTACCACCGCATCAGGAACCTGAAGGTGACCCTGCCCGCGGAAATGCCTCTGGAGATCAGCGGCCCGCAGACAGCACAGTCGGGGCATCGAATCACCTACACCATCGGTGTGCAGAATCTCGGCCCCAACGACGCCCCCGACGCCGTGCTCGACGGCACCGTCCCGACAGAGCTGACCGATCTGGAGCTGACCTGCCGGGCCGACAACGGAGCTGTCTGCGGCACCGGTTCGGTTCGCGACGGCTTGCACATGCCGATCGACCTGCCCAAGGGCGGCAAAGCGGTCATCCACCTGACCGGCACGATCGATCCGCAGTTCGAGGGCCGACTCACCTGCACCAGCCTCATCACCTCACCTTCACGCGCCAATACCGCCGAACGACACTCCGGCTCGGTCACCACCGATGTCGATCGACCGCCCGTCACCGTCTCCCCCGTGATCGTCGGGCAGTGGCCCCAGACCTGGCCCGAGGACGCGAAGGGCTGGGTCATCAGCTACGAACTCACTCTGGCCGCCCACGAACAGCGGGTGGTGTGGTGGGAGATCGGTTTCGACGTCCCGCCACGAACCCGCATCAATCCCCAGCAGAGTCAGTGGTACAGCGTGATCAAGGACGGCACAGACGGATCGGTCGTCATCAACACACCGGATGAGAACCACACCATCGAGCCCGGGACACCCCTGACCGTCGCCGTGCAACTGCTCTACCCCTCCCAGCACGACGCGGGCGACGGCACCCTGCGCAACCTCCACGCCACCGAGGTAACCCGCCCATAACCCCGACCCCCGATCCACTCAGTCGGAGCCGGATGCCTCCATCTGCAAGGACGCGGGCAGTGTGATGACACAGAGCCGGACAGACTGAGCAGCCGATCGACCCGGTCACAAGGTTGAAGTACAGCGAACAGCGTCAGGATCGCGCGAGAAGCGCATCGCCCTGACGCTGTTCGCGCCTCTGCCGAGCGCGGCGCTGAGCTGTACCCCAAACCGACAAGTGTGACCGCCCACGGTGGTCGTGGTGGCCGTACACACACGGTGGCGAGAGAGGCGGGACGGGATGACCGCCGCCTCCCCAGGGCGGAGGGTGTTCTCTACAGGGGTGTGTTACGGTGGCCGGGGGCATCGAGAATGGCTGGTGTGAGTTTTTCCGGGCGGTGGGATGAGGTGCTCCGCCATCTTCTCCGGCGGGCGGATTCGCTGGCCCCGGGGCTGGGCACGGCCGCTTCGCGCCCGACGCGCGAGGCCGGCCGAGCGGTGGAGAGGATGACCGGCGATATTGTCGGCGCCGACACCGAACTCGGCCACAGCATCCACCGACAAACAGCCGATGCCGGCGCCGGTTCCCGGGACACCGGACCCCGAAAACCGGTGTCGGCGAGCGGGGCGGTGACAGACGTGTCGCACATGCCGCCGGTGGGGGAACTCGTCGACGCTGCGCACGCGGGACAGATGGGTCCTGGTGAGGTGGCCGGTAAGCCGATCGCTGACGGTACGCGCGGGTTTCTGCGGATTTTTCCCGAGCTGCGTGGGGTCAATCCTGGTTTCGCTACTGGTGCGTGGGGGTTTCGGCACAACTGTGCGTCTTGTGCGGTCGCAGTCGACCAGCGGCTGGCCGGGAAGTATGTTACGGCGATCAAGCGACCGAAGTCGGCCGAGAATGATTGGCGCTGGCCAGATGACCTGTTGAAGGCAGTTGGCACCCGTAGCCGGTTTCAGCCCGTGTCGGGTTTCGCCGAGGTCGAGAAAACGATGTTGTCCGCCGGTCCAGAGGCGCGCGGGATCGTCTACGGGATACGGCGGGATGCGGATGGCAAGCTGGTCGCGGCCCACACGTTCAACGTGATCAATCGCAGACGCCGGGTGTTCTACGTCGACGGCCAGCATGGTGGCTGGGCCAATACCGACGGTTACGCTGAACTGCGCCTGCTACGAACCAACTGAGAGAAGGTGGGCATGGACGAGCCAGCGGCTCGGGAGCTCGCGGCGCGATACCTGGAATCGTTCTCGGGCCCTCGGCGAGCACTGGCTTTGTACTCGACGGTCGAAGACCACGGCTGGTGCTACACGTTCGGGTGGAATACCCGACGATACATCGAGACCGGAGACATCGAAGACGCGATGGCACCTGGAGTCGGCCCTATCGTGGTGGTGAAGCCGACCGGTGATGTATGGATGCTGTCGAGCGCTCCGTCGTTCGATCTCCAGCTCGCACAGTATGCCGAGGAGCACGCGATCACCCCATGAGCACAGCAAGCCTCGGAAAGCGGTCAGCAGTCCGCGAGCAACGGGAAAGGTGGCTGCGGGTGTCGACCGAGAGTAGCGGCTGCCGAATGAACGCTAGACTCTAGGGCTCCGCTAGTAATCGCGCGAAAAGCAACGAAGTTGCCTTGACCAGCTGTGATGGCAGGGTTCGTGCGGGCGCGGTTGGTCCTTGGCTTCGCTGTCAAGGAATGTTGGGAACCCGGAGGTCAGGCCTGTCCGGCGAAGCGAATCGCGGTGGTGGTCAGGCGGAAGGGGTGGTCGCTGGCGGGGTTGAACAGTACGTCGGTGTCGTCGGGGACGATTTCGGCCAGCCGGGAGCCGAGGATGGGTATCCAGCATGGCACGGGTAGGTGTTGTTTGTGGAGTTCGCGGTGACGACGACCACGCAGGAAATGTCGTCGGGTGAGAGTGCGATCCGGGGCTGGTTGTCCTCATCGCAGGCGATCTCGACGATGGTGTGCAGCAGTGTGGGGATGATCTCATCGCCGCAGTCTTATCCCGCGGCGATGAGCCGTAGCAGGGCGTCGATGGGGGTGTCTGGGGTCTGCGGCCGGTAACCGGGATTCGGCCAGAAGGGTCCGAGTGTCCCGTCTTCCGCGAGTCGCCAGCCGCCGACCATCACCTCCACCGCAGGAGACTGCTGGATGGGGTCACCGGACCAGTCCGGGTCCAAGAGCACGAACCAGTCGCCTCGGCGGACTGCTGAGGACGGATCCATCAGCCACCTCTTTCCTGTTCGGTCGTCACGAGCCCTCCGGCGGCGGCTGTGTTTCCCCGGGCGCCGGATAGATCTCGAACAACTTGCCACCAGAACCGGCGGGCCGCAGCACTCCCAGGAAGGTGGGCATTTCGTCGCCCTCCGAGTCCGGCAGAGTGCAGGCACGGTCAGTGGGGGCGTGGATGTTCCCGGTCACCGTACAAGAAATTGGGTGGTTCACCCGTATTGCGGACCGCATCGGCCCATACGGCGTCTTCTGGTTGTAAGACATCAAATTGCTGCGAGATACGCCTGACTCTCGTGTCGGCCTCTCTCGTCACGATCTCCGCGAGAGAATGCGTGCGCCGAACCTTGTGAGGTGTCGGCGAAACGCCGGGTCAGATCGGCCCGGCCCTGCCCCGCAAGGCGGAGCGCGCGCTACATGCGGTCACGCAAACCACGCAAGGCCGCACCCACGGTTCCAGCCACGCTGCTCTATCCTCCGCGGGTATGCGGTGTTCGCCGCATACCATGCAACGACGGCGACCACCCAAGTCATCGCAAACCCAGCCGATCGGCCGGTCAACGTCCCCGCACCGGCGCGAGGAACGTGATATCGGCCGGGGTCAGCGTGAAGAACCGAATCAACTCCTCGCGGTTGACCTCCGGAAACTCCCACAGACGCGCCAGTCGCGATCCGCAAAGTTCCTGCGCCGGCGGCGGCCAGCAGCACTACGCGATGTCGAGTGGGCCGGCGGCGATCCGCTTTCGGAGCTGCTCAGGGGTGACAGTGGAGCCGTCGCTGAACCACCAAGTTACGCCTGCATCGGCGTAGTCGCCGACGCGCGTGGCAGACGGTTCGGTACTCGGCGACCAAATCGCTATATCGCCGTCTGCTCGACCGCCTGCCTCCACGAAATCCGCTCGAATCCGGACTAGTTCCTCCGGTGTCGGCAGCCGGAAGTCATGCGCTGGGTCGCGGATCTGCGGGAACAGCCCGTCCGCGTCCTGCGCGGCTCGCACCGGCGTCCGCCGGGGCCAGAACCCGCTCGTCCACACCGGCACATCGATCGGTGCGAAGCGGACACCCGACACGCGGTAGCGCTCACTGGCGTGTTCCACCACCCCGCCCGCCAGGAGCCGTCGCAGCAACCCGGCGGCCTCGTCCAGCCGCGATCCGAGCCGGTCGGCGGACTCGCCGTAGTTCGTGTAGTCCACCGGCACCCCCGCTCCCAGTCCGAGGATCAGCCGCCCGCCGGAAAGCTGCTGCAGGGTGCTGATCTCCAGCGCCAGTTTCCACGGTCGCCGCCGCGGCAGCGGCACAACCATCGGCCCCAGCGAGATCGTCGTGGTCGCCTGCGCGATCGCCGACAGCACCACCCACGGATCCGCGACCGGCGGCAGCTCGTCGTCCAAGGGGCTGATCACGTCGTACACGAAGAACCCGTCCCAGCCTGCCTTCTCGGCCACGACGGCGAGATCACGCAGCACGCGCGGATCACCGTACGAGCCGTATGAAGGAACATAAACACCGAATCGCATACCGGCCTAACCCCAACCGACGGCAGGCTATTCCGGGGACACCGAGGCGTCTCGTCTTCTACGCACGGCCTAGCTCGATCCATCGCCTGGTAGGTGGGGTGGGCGGCGTTGGCCTCCATGAACCGCCGCAGGATCGCCTCGGTTGACGCGGTGCCGGTGCGGATCGCGGTCGCGCACTTCACCATCTGGTACATCAACCATTTTCGACACGTACCAGGTTCTGCCGATTTCGGCTTCCGGACCACACCGCCCGATGGCGCGGGGGTGTTCGAGAACCGACGATTCTCAACACCTGGAGTCCGTGGCAGGTCCCCGGAGGTGCGAGTCACGCAACGGTTCGCTGAGCCAGCCGTGTACGGGGAGTGCCGCGTCGGGACCGGCGGTTCGGTGGTGTCGGGCTCCGATCCGCCGGAGGCGCCGGAGCCTGGGCGATCCGCCCCGGCGGGTCGCCCAGCGTTCGAAAGCAGTACCGGTGCCCGGACCTCGACCCGGCTCGATGGAGACGAACATCTGCCCGCAGCGGGGTAACAGCGGTGTCGTGAATCGTTTTCCGAACACACCGCCGAACTGACCGCCGAGTCTGTCCGAGATCGGGCGTCACCGGCGGGCAGAATCGACTACCGCCTCGTCAGGCGGCCGCACCGTCCCCCAGGTTTTCACCACTGACATTGCGGCACTGCTCGTAGACGAGTCCTGGTGGGAGCGGTTGGGCGAAGTCCTGGTGGTCGAATGTCTCGAGGACGGCGACGGCAATCCCACCCGGCCCGTGTATTACGCCGGAGGCAAGCTCGATTCCACCCTCCTTTCGGCTGACGGAACTGCGGCGACCCCCTTCCAGACGAATAACTCGTATGAATTGGCCCGGATCGCCAGTCTCTCGGGAAGCGGCAGCTCGATCGCTCCGCTTGGCCGCCTGTCGACGCCAGCTTCCAACGCCAGCATCAGGTGCCGCAGAGCTTGGACTGCCGCGAGTTCCCGGTCGCGGCGCCCGCGGATCGGCGCTGGCCGTCTCCCCCATCTAGATCCCTAGCATGCTAGCATTTCGACGTGAGCACCGATGAGGTCAAGCAGTTCAACGTGTGCCTGCCGGTGGAGCTCATCAAGCGCCTCAAGCACCACGCAGTCGAATCGGAGCGGTCACTGAGCTCGATCATGGCTGAGGCACTGGCGACCTATCTGGACCAAGTTGACGGCTCACAACCCGGATCTAGCGAGAGGAAGATGAACTGACATGGTGAGCGAGGGCATTGAAGCCCTGTTCCTGGAGACGCACAACTGGGGCAAGGCGGCCCGGTTCTTCCAGGCGCTGGGGTACGAGATCGAATTCGAGACCGACCATCAGTCCGGCCAACTGCGCAGCAAGATCGGCCCGCCGGTGTTCATCGCCGAGATTCCCGAGGACCGTACTCCGGGTATGCAACTGGTGTTGAAGATCGCCGACCCCGAAGCCGCTGAGCAGCAGCTGAAGGACCTCGGCGTTGACGGCCCGTTCGAGCCGACGCACTTCGGAACCACGATGACCACCCTGCGCGATCCCGACGGACGTGTGTGGGGCCTCCAGGCGCCGCTACGCAGCACACGTGAAGGGGCATGAGGGCGTGTCCGAGGAACCCGACTCCACCGCCGTTCGTACAGCGTTGTGGCGAGGACTGCACACGTTGGTGGACGATCCACCGCACGTTCTTGATGATTCGATCGGGGTGGAGATCGCCGGAGTGGATGAAACGTGGCGTACACGTCCCGACATGGACCCTGCACGGACGCGCGCCAACCGCGCTTCGATCGTCGCCCGAGCCAGGGCTGCCGAGGACACCGTCATCGCCTCTGGCGCGGGCCAGTACGTCGTCCTCGGCGCCGGCCTCGACACCTTCGCTCAGCGACACAAAGGCCTCGTGCGTGTCTTCGAGATCGACGCGCCCGCGACCCAGGCATGGAAGAGGGCGCGACTCGTGCAGCTCGGGCTTCTCGACTCGACGCGGCTGCACCTAGTGCCTGTCGATTTTGAAGCCGGTGAGTCGTGGCTCGACAAGGCGGTCGAGACCGGGCTGGATCCCGCAGTGCCAACCGTTGTCTCGATGCTCGGTGTAACCATGTACCTCACACTGGAGGCGATCTCGACGACGCTCCGCCAGGCTGTTTCGCTGGCAGCGGGTTCGATCATGGTGTTCAGCTACTCACGACCGATCGAGATGGCACCGCCCGAGGTCCGCTCCATCCTCGAAGGCGCTGCGAAGGGCGCCGCCGCCTCCGGGCATCCCTGGCTGAGCCTGTTGACACCTGACCAGGCCGCCGGTCTTGCCCGCCATGAGGGGTTCGCCGACGTCGAAGTCGTCACCTCGACCGAGCTGCACGAACGCTACTTCGCCCACCGCCACGATGGCCTCAGTCCTGTCGGAGGAGAAGACCTCGTGATCGCCACGGTCGGTGGGGACCACACCAGTCCCGAGTAGAAGTCCAGATTCCTGAGGATCTCGAACTGCCCATCCAAAAAAACCTCGACTTGCCTGTGCCTGACGCTACCTTTGCACGCACTGACCTGACCAAGTTCTGCCGACTGGACGAACTCGGCCTCGTAGTCACGGGCCAGCGCCTCGAACCCGACCGAGCCGTCCTCACGTGCAGGGTCGTCGAGCCCGATCAGTAGTGCCGCCGCCGCGGCTGCGAGGGCAGCCCAAGCGACACAGTGAGCCGCCAGTCGGCACACGAGCCGCCGGGCTGGCGTCTGACGATGCTGGAGGCGCTTGTGCGCCGCTACCGGCGCACCGGCTGCGGGCATGTGTGGCGGCAGGACACGGCCCTAGCGGCCGAACCGCAGGCCAAGGTGCCGCGCCGCGGGCTCCCACCGCGTGGCACGACACCGTCGAAGTCGTCGCGATGGACGGCTTCACCGGCTTTAAGACCGCCACCACCGAGGAGCTCCCCGACGCAGTCGCGGTTGTGGACCTCTACCACGTCGTCCGCCTGGTCGGCGACGCACTCGACCACTGCCGACGGCGGGTCCAACTCGTCATCCACGGTCACCGCGGAATGAAGAACGACCCGCTCAACTCGGCTCGCAGTACGCAGCACACCGGCGCAGGATTGCTGACCGACAAGCAGAAGGGAGACTCACCACCCTGTTCGCCGACGACGCCCTCATCGAGGTCGAGACTCGCCGTGGTCCTGGTCGGCGACCTTGATGCATGTTCATCCGGGTGCCCGCAGTCGGCGGTCAGCTGCCCGCTGGCGGATCGGGGAGCTCGTGGGCGGTGAGCAGTGCGTGGTCGACGCGGGTACGCACGACGACCGGTGCCCCCTGCCCGGCGGTGACCGCGGTGACTATTTCGTGGGCCAGAGTGTGGATTTTGGTGTTGGTTTCCATCGAGCACCAGCGCAACACGCCGAACGCTTGTTCGGCGGTGATGCCGTAGACGAACATCAGCACGCCCCTGGCTTGCTCGATCGCCGCGCGGGCTTCGGCAATTTCCGACAATGCGCCATGGATGGTTTCGTTGCGGTTCTCATCCAGCTGGGCGGTCCGATCGATGACGTAGCCGACCGTGCAGATCGCGGCGCCGGTGCCGTCGAACATCCGGTCACCGCCCACCAGGACCCGACGCACCGCGCCGTGGGTGTCGATGACGCGGTGGCGGCTGGACGAAAGTAGATCCACGGCTCTCATCTGGTCTGAGCCGCCGTTGACCAAAAGAAGAGGCCCCGCCGCGGCGGGGCCTCTTGGCGTACTCGGGGCGACAGCGCATGTCCTCACCCGAGGGCAGGCTGACGTAGCGCAGCAGCGGGTGCCCGCAGTCGCAGCAGGTCGCGGCCTCCCACAGCGCGGTGCGGCCGATCTCGCGGCTGGCGTTGGCGATCTTCACGAAATGGTCCTCGCCGCGGTCACGGCAGCCCGGCCCGAGTAGCCGCAGGGCCTCGTCCCGGGTGTCCGGGATTCGGGCGAACCGCAGCCCGATCCGCAGCGTGGTGCAGGCGGCGCGGGCGTCGATGTCGAGCCATTGCCGCATGAACGCGACGTCGAGCCGTCCATGTTCGTGTCGAAGCTCTGACGTGCTTCGGTGAGCTGGGCCGGGTGCGCCCGCCGCAGGCCAGCGCGTCGATGTCGTTGCGCACCGTCTCCAGCGCCCACCCAGGTTCGGTGCGGGGGGACATGTCCACGCCCGCGCCGACGAGCTGCTTGACCGTATCGCCGGTGCGGGCAACGATCTGGTGGGCGGCGTGGCCGTGACGGCGCAGGTCGACGCGACGTTTGGTGCGTTCGTCGACCAGCAGCAGTTCCGGCAGGTTGCGGTCGTCGACGCGGCCGAGGTCGATGTCGGCGACCAGCGCGGTGAGCGCGGACTTCTCCGCCGGGTGCAATCCCGCCTTGGTGAGCATCGCGCCGATGACGGCGCGGTCGCGGCCCATGCCGGCGATCATCTCCGCAACGTCGTCATCCAGCCGCAGGCCGCCGTCGGTGGCGTCGGATGCGGTCGGCCAAATCGTCGCGGTCAATCCAGTCCGGCCACGGCTCCATCTCCGCGTCGTCGCGGCCGTCGCGGATCGCGATGCCGATTTCCCGCAACCACAGCTGGTCGTCGATGGTCATCACGTCGACCTCCTGGGCCATGGCCGTGGCGAAGCTGTCGCCGCGCTCGGCGAACCGCTTCAGCAGCTCACCGACCCGGCCACGAACCTCATGCGCGGGGTTGACCAGGACTGGTGTGTCCGTCAGATCGGTGCCGCTGACATCACCGCGCAGGTAGTCGACGACGAATTCCACCCCGGACCGCACCGTGTTCGAGGCTCCGGCGTCGGCGAGAGCGGTCGAAAGCTGCGCGCGGCGGGACTTCTCTGTGGCCAAATACATCTCGGCGCCGACCGGGGTGGGTGGCTGGCCGTGCCAGGCCATCACCGCCTCCATCACCCGAGCTCGTTCACCACTTTCGCCAGCCATCTGTGCAGATGAACATGTTGCAGCACAACTATATTCACGACGGCGCCTTACTGCGGCTGGTGTATGGTAACCCGGTGATCCGGGGGTCGGCAGCTTTGCTAACCAAAATGAGTGAGATGCTCTGGGACGCTGCGCCGCATATGGGTTCGGCAGCTGCGATGCCGATCCGGGGGTCGAGAAGGGCCTACAGAATTTCGTCAAGACAGCGGTCGGCGTGGACTCCGAGGGAGGAAAATCGTTCGAGCGAGCCGCGTCCAGGTTCGAGCGTGCGGTGGTCGAGCACCGGCCGACTCACGAGGTGGGAGACCGTGCGCCGGGATCGATGTCGCCGCAGCCCTCGATAGCGGCCCGGCTCGCCCCTCTCGGTGAGAGAGTGTCACAAGAGTCCGTTGTCTGGGGAAGCAGCGCGGTCAACGCCGCCCTGTGGACTCCCCTTCGCGCCTCACATGACCTAGATGTGATCGTACCCGAAGCCGCCTACCGGTACCTGCGGCAGCAACCTGGCTGGTCCGAACACCGATTCTCCGACGGGTTCGCGGTGTTGAGAAACGGCGATCTCGAGGTCTCATTCCGATCGAACTACGCGCCGTCGCATGCCGAACTGGCCACCCGCACATGGCGGACACCAGAAGGAGTCCGGGTCGCCAGCCTTCCCGACGTCTATGCCTACAAGTACGGACGCGGGCTCTCCAAAGATATCGAGGACATGAAGCTGATCCGAGCCCGGCTGCTCGACCCGGCCCAGCCACCACTACCCGTACATGTGATCCAACGCCAAATCGACGCCGTGCACTCTTTCCTACCGGAGCAAGCCCTCAATCACCCCGATGCCGGTACCGCGCTCCGGCTCGCGGCCAACGGCAAACACATCACCTCCACCCTCTACGGCGACCCCGATATCGGACGAGTCAACACGATTTTCGGTGACCTCGAGCGTTTGGAGTACCGAGTCCCAGCCACCTATCAAAATGGGTTCGGCCTCGATCACGACGGACGCCTGTTGCAAAAGCATTTGGACAACATCGGCGCCCAACCCCACGAAAGACTCGACGCCGCCGCAGCCGACACCTATAGCGACGCCAACTACGGCGACGGCCGCCGCCGCAACAATCCGGACGGATACGACGAACTACGCTCGAAGGAGCTGGCCCACGCCCACGCGCTGTCCCTCGGATACGACTCTCAGCGCGCCAACCGCATCAGCGACATGATCCACGGGACCACCTTCGACGAGACAACCCACGCCCAGGCAGGCAAAAACCACCCCGATCCTCTCGTCCAGGCCGTCGCCGGCGTCGACCTGCAAACCCTGGCCGAACCACACTCACTAGAAGGCGGGTTCGACCTGGCCCCCGAAGACCTGTCTTCAGTACGCCACTCCCCCGACCGCATCCTCGGCCGCACCATGATCGAACACGATGCGCCCCCGATTCGATCCACCGAGGAAGCGATGGCCGCCATCGACGAATACGCCAACCACCGGCCGATGATCGACGGCGAGCCCGCCGACCGCACCGTCATGGACGTATTCGCCAACCGCATCGCCGGCGACGCAAACTTCCGCGACCCCGCCAAAGGCCACCAATACCCGCCCACCTGGACCCTCGACAATCCACAGATGCGCGCCGAACACACCGACACAACCCGCCAAATAGCCCAAAAGCTCGCCGACCGCGAAATCACCGCCACCCAGGCCCACCACATGGTGAAACAACACGGCGAAGCCATGCATGAAAAATACGGATCAGCAGCGGACTGACACGAATCAGCCGGTCATAAGTGGCGTCGTCTTCATCTCGTTCGGATCGCCGGGAACACATACACCGGTCTGGACCGGGCAATCGCCACAGCGTCCTGCAACCGTCCCACCGCTCGAGCTATTCAGGCAATACCAGAGCAGTCGAGCCACCGCATCTCCCTGGCATTGTTCACATCCAGTGGAGTCAGATCGACACGCGCTCGCCACACGACATCAGTCCATCGATCCGGGGAGGGCAGCCACCTGACCCGGTTGACCAGAACCATAGGGGCACCCCGCTACCCGAACACCGACTGTCGTGGCGAGAATCGACCCGCCCGGACATGGATTAGGTTAGGTGAATGGTTGAACTCACCAACGAAGCTCGTGCGGCACTCACGGCCGGCAAGCTCGCCCATCTGGTAACGCTCAATAGGGACGGCAGTCCCCAGGTGTCGGTCGTCTGGATCGACCTCGACGGAGACGAGATCGTCACCGCACATGAAAAGGATTATCTCAAGCTGCGCAACGTCCGACGGGATCCGCGAGTGACACTGTCCGTGGAGAGCGACAGCAAGCCGGGAACGCTGCTGGCCGAGCACATCATCGTGCACGGCAGGGCACGAGTCGTCAGGGGCGGGGCCGTCGCCCTACTGCGAAAGCTGGGCAAGCGCTACGTGGCGCCGGACTTCGAGTTCTCCTTCGCAGGCGATCCCACCCCTGACTACGGGTACGTGCTACGCATAGAGATCGACCGGATAGGCGGTGTTGGCCCCTGGAACGGTTGACCTCGACTCGCCGGCGCGGCTCATACCCTCGGCGTTTAGGGTTGCGATAGTAATCGTACGAAATCAACAAGAGCTTGTGGCAGCGCAGGAAGATGCTAGCTGGCTCGGGTTCCAGTCTCAGCATCTCCCTCGCTCGGCCGGGGTTTGCGGGTGTATCCGCTGATCGCGTCGCCCTGTGATCCATACGCGCACACGGATATAGCAATGCCCGCTCACCATTTCACAGCCACTCCGAACTAGGGGCGGGCCTTCGCTTGGCGGTGGCAGGGAACCGATCGAATTCCAGTCGGTCCTTGCGCCTGCGTCGCGAGGTACCAGTGGAGCCGGGACTGTCGCAACCATCGAGGCCGAGGCCGCCGGCCCGCGAGACGCCGTCGGCTTCCTCTGTCTCGGCTGATGAAGAGGCCGCCGGTACCACCAGGTGATCGCCGACAAGTGGTCGGTTATTGTGCTGTATGCGCTCAGCCGCGGACTACGTCGCCACGGCGAGCTAGTTGAGCTGATCGAGCATTACCAACAAAATGCTGACCTAGACGTTGCGGCGCCTACAGCTGTACGGGTTGGTCGACCGCCAGGCCTACGCCGAGGTGCCCCCCGCGGGTCGCGTAAGAACTAACTGCACTCGGCCACCCTGATCGACCCGATTGCCATGCTCACCCAGTGGGCCGAACATAACGGCGACGCGATCTGGGCCGCCCATCCAACCTAACCCGAACGCGCCGCGCGACAGCTCGGCGTAGGCGGATCCAGTTTCTCGCGCCTCTTTGCCCGCAGCAGTCGTTGCGGCCCTGCTAGGTCGGCAGGGCCACGATCTCCTGATTCCGCGAGTCCGAACCGCGATGCAGAGTTCAGCGCGCGAAGCAGAAGAGGCGAATACGAACTCGACATCGAGATAGGTCGTCGACTCCGGCAGCAGTCCCGCGAGCATCAGCCACTGGCGCCCTGGGCGAAGATCGCGAACGCAGTGATCAGGTCCGAGATTGGGATCACAGCATCGCCCCCGGCTCGCGTGGTCGAGTGAATTTCATTCAAGCTATTCATGCTTCATCTGTCTAATATCTGATATGAATTTCGGCGATCTCTTACTGAGACAAATACCATAGATGCCGAAGGGGCGGTGGTATCGCAAGGACTTGGTGCGCTCCGGCGCGGCCATTCAAGATCGGCGAGCGCATCGCCAACTGGCGCGGCGATTGGCGAGACCGGGAGGCCGTGTCGATTCAGTACCGGCATTCCGGTCCTAGATATGACCTTTCCCCGCAGCAATCGCCTTCATGAGAGCCAGTCTCGCCAGCGCAGTCGCGATCGTTGAAGCTTTCCTTAACCGGATATTTGCGACCGGGCAGGCTCAGTAGACGCTCTTCGGCAAGGATCTACTTCCATCGACCGATGGTAATAGTCGGTTCGTCGACTGATCGGATCACATCGCGTTGACCAGTTGTAATATTTGTTTGTACCGGTCGGTGACGCCGGGGCTACCTGGGCCTGGCGTGAGTTTCGAGCAGCAGATGCTGGCGGGATTAGAGCGTCTGGAGGACAGCGACGACTCGGACCGTCTGATGCTGCGGCGCATGCTCCGCGCGACGGCTGCGGTCAGCCTGTCGGAGGTTGAATGGATACGCCGGACGCGGACGACGGGGACTGTCCTGCAGCCGCGAGTCAGCATCGTCGACGGCTATGTCGCAGGATACCTCGCCCAGTGGCGCGACGCCCACAGCGCCCGGCTCGGTCCTGCGATCACCGACCTCGAGATCGGTGCAGGTCTGAGCTTGCCCGACCTTCGGGAAGGATGGGCCTCGGACGCTCACGCGGAGGCCGACGCGCAGACCGAGTGGAAACTTCCGCATTCGGTGACGCCGTCGCCCAGAGAAAAGGTGCTGTGGGCCGACACCGAGTTGTGGGCATACGCCCTGGCTGATGTTCGGGGTTTCAACAAAACATTGGCACGCGTTCCCAGCAGCGAGCGCGCTGTCTGGCGGTGGGCGGCAAACCGTGTCGCCGGAGTGCTGGCGCTGTGGTCATGGCGGATCGAACCGGACGCGAGAGGACCGTTCGCCGTCGCCGCGCACGAAGTCGGAAGGTCCGCACTCGCGGTCGGAAGCCGCACGCGCCCGCACATCTTCCGACCGCCTGCACCGGATCTGGACAAGGCAGCGTTCGCTCTGGCGCAGCTGTGCAGGGAGGTTCACGATCCATCCACCGAGTCCGACCTGGTCGGCGCGCTGATCACCAGTATCGCCGCGATAATCAAGGCGCATCAAGAACGCGGGGAAACGGCGCGAGCATCGAGCATCTACGCCACCGCCGTGGGTCCTCTGAAGTGGATAAAACACGACATACGCACCACAGTCCCGACCTCGGTGATCGGCTGCCAACTCCGGCTCCGGCACGCATCACCTTTCCATCCGAGTTAGCGATGCACCGGCCACTCGCCAACTAGACCCGGGCCTCAAGGTGCGGGGCGAGCCGCAACGACATGGCGAACCCGCAGTTCACCGATATCGAGGACTTGCCATCGTGCCGCGGCGTCAGCAGTCGAGATGACCTCTGATCCTGTTGGGGTTTCGGGCGCAACACGGTTTAGCTCGGGCATGTCCATGCCGCGCCGGGCGTGATCGTGATTGTCGTGTTCGAGGGTAACGTCGTCGCCATCCGCACTCTCCGGCTGTTCGAGTGCAGGAGCTGGGTATGCAGTGCAGAAGTGCTGGCGCCGCGCGGGGATGAGTTGAGCTGCTTTGTCATTGGCAAAGAGGTTGATGTTCTGATCTTGGTGTGTTGACGATCTTGTTTCCGCATCTGGATGGTCTGGTGATCGGCGCGGTCCGTGCTGTCGGTTCGACGGTCCGGATCGACGCGGTCACCGTGGACAAGCCGGTGGAGTGTACCTGCTGCACGGCAGTTTCGCGGCGCGTCCACAGCCGGCACCGGCGCCGGTTATCCGACACCGCGAGCTCCGGGAGGGAAGTCGTGATCGTTCTGCGGATCCGCCGGTTGTTCTGCGACAACCAGGTTTGCGGGAGAGGAACTTTCGCAGAGCAGGTCCCGAACCTCGCCGCCCGCTACCACGTCGGACGCTGTTGCTGTACCAGGTGTTGCGCCCGGTCGCGCTGGCGTTGGGCGGCTGGGGCCGGCGCCCGGTTGACCGGGCATCTTGCGGCCCAGGTAGGTCCGATGACCCTGCTTCGCCGGATCCGCGCACTGCCGGATCCGAAACGAACGATGCCGCGTGTACTCGGGGTCGATGACTTCGCGCTGCGTCGCGGGCACCGCTACGGAACGATTCTGATCGACATGGACACTGGCCGCCCGGTCGAGGTCCTGACCGACCGCACCGCTGACACGTTGACCGCGTGGCTGCTGGCCCATCCAGGCGTCGAGATCGTCTGCCGTGATCGCGCCGGCCCCTACGCGGCGCGACGAAGCATGCACCCGATGCGATCCAGGTCGCGGATCGCTGGCAGCTCTGGCACAACCTCGGCGAAGCCGTCGAGCGCACCGTTGCCCGGTACCGGGCCCATCTCAGCGCAGCGGTCGAACATCGCGACGAGCAGCAACTCCCCGAGATCGGTGAGGTTGCCGCCGCCATGCGGCGCCGGCCGGTCGACCCGGCGCAACGCCACGACCGCGTCGCGGTACGCACCAGGAAACGCTACGTCCAGGTTCACGCGTTGCTGGCCGAAGGCGAAACCATCCGGGCCATCTGTACCCGACTGGGCCTGGTGCGCATCACCGCCCGCCGGTTCGCGCGCGCTCAGTCGTCGGAGGAATTGTTGGTCAACAACCGAACCGGCTACCGCGCCGACCTGCTCGACGAATTCAAGCCTTACCTGCACGGACGCTGGAATGAGGGCTGTACGAACGCCACCCGGCTGGTCGAGGAAATCCGCACTCGCGGCTATCGAGGCCGAGCGAGCATGGTCCGCGCATCCCTCCACCAATTCCGGTCGACCACGCACGTCCCGGTGCCGCCACCGAGGCCACCGTCCGCGCGCCGGGTAGCGGCATGGATCATGATCGATCCCGCGACGATGGATCCCGGCGACCAGCGGCGCCTCGACGCGATCCTCGGCGCCAGTTCGGAGTTTAAGTTCCTCATCAGCCATATCCGCGCATTCGCGGTCATGATGGCCGAGTTGGAAGGCAAGCAGCTCGAATGGTGGATGATCTGCGTCGATGCCGACGACCAGCCTGCGCTGCACTCGTTCGTTCGTGGCCTGCGTCGTGATCAGGACGCGGTCACCGCGGGTCTGAGCATGCGCTGGAACAGCGGCGCGGTCGAGGGCCACGTCAACCGGATCGAGATGTTGAAACGGCAGATGTTCGGCCGGGCAAAGCCCGACCTACTGAGGAAGCGAATCCTGTTGAACGACTGAACAGCAGGGAATCGCCTTCATGAAATTTGCGCCAGAACCTCCACGACGATCATCTTTGTGGTCTCGAGGCCGCCCCTCCTTATCGGATTACATCCGCACGAACACCGGGGTCGTGGTCCACCGAGCCGGGGGCCGAATCCAAACCGCTCATCACGGCGTTATTTCGGGGCGAGCACTCCCAGAATCACGACAGCTAACTCGCCACGCGTAGCGCATGGGCGGCCACGTGACGGAGAAGATCAGTGATGCCCGGCCGTTTTCAAGTCGCGCCCGCGCATATGTGTGTCAAACACGTCGGGGAACAAGAGCACCACGCCGACGCCTGCTGGCCGCACTCGCGGTCTGCTGGGTCCGATGTGGGCCAAGCTGATGCCGTCCCGCAGAGGAAGTATCTGCGGGTTGTCACCGCCTTCTCCGGCGGTCCGCAACACCCGCATCGGCAGGCCGGGACCGTCTGCGCAAGATGGATCATGATGCTCAGTCCTCGGGATCGGCCGAGCGCTTCGCTATCGAGAGCGACGTCGGCAATGTTGAAGCGGTTGGTTCCCCTTTTTGAACTCGGCTGTCATGACTCGGATTAGGCGAAAGGCGGCGGCAATGATCCAGATTGCGATTCACCGGGATTCGACAGCGGTCGCCGCGCGAATCTGTGTCGCCGAGGGTTACCGCTGGACTCCTGGCCGGGGACGCTGTTGCGGCTGCGGGCTGGGGATCCCCAAGTATTCAGCGTCGTACAGATCCCGCTGCAGCTTGGCCACAGCGACGTCGAGAGCTCGTTCGCTGCGCTCACGAGCCTCGGCGACGAGCCCGCTAGCCTGACGGGCCTGGTTCAGCAATGCGCGGCGGCGCTGCCGGTCATCTGTGACACTGGTGAGCACTTCGTTTTTCAGGTCGTCAACCCGCCGACCGATTTCGTCGACGATTAACACGGGGCTCGTGCGATCGAGGCGCTTCAGCACTGCGATGACACCGGCGATTCTTTCTTCCAAACTGGGCATCCTCTTCCCCCTGGATCCGGTAATTGGCTGCGTCGTGTCCCACCCAAGAGTAACCCTTTCGCCATCGCTGAGAAGTGTCCCCTACAAGGAAAATATCTCTGCGAGAGGGGAATACGACATTTTTTACCCGCCGCTACACCGAGAACGCCTCCATCTTCCACCTGATCCTGCAGGTCACACACCGCTTCTGGGAGAAGTCGAGCAGCTCAACCCGCCGACCTGCGCATCACTTTCCATGTCTAATCGGTCTGGTTTCTGGTGAGACGTAACCAGCATCTTTGACGACAAGCCCCGAGCCGATGTCGACGCCATCCTGATCTGCATGCAAAGCTTCTTCTACGATCTCAGCACTCGGGCCACCGACGAGCTCGAACACTATGGCCAGTGGGTCGCACCTATATTCCCAACCGCGAAAGCTGCGGTTCGGGCCCGCGGTCGGCACGCTACCCCGAACGACGGCGGCAGACGCCGCCATGCATACCCACTGGTCAACACGAAGACCACCGCAGTGAACACCGCTCACTCGTCCACCCGCGCGGTCCCGCCGCCCTGCGGTCTGGGCGTGAATTCGGTAGAAGCGGTTTCGCGATGTCCCGCAATGCATTCGGGACCAGTATCCGAGCAAGCCCGTCGACCACGGTCACATTATGCCGGACAACGAACTATATCCACGTAAGACATACTCTACGATGCCGTCCCAGCCCAGGCGCCGTTGTCCGTGGGGTCGTGTACGGCCTCAAGCAGGATCCGATCCTGCTGACAGTAGTGGCGCAGTCGACCGTCGATGTGCTCGATGAGGTGGTGTGGTTCGATCATACACGCTGTTGAGGAAGTCCCGTGCCGCAGAAAACCGGACGCAAGACGAAATCGCCGAGCATGGCAGGACTGGAGACCGGCGGCCGCTGGATGATCTACTAACGATTATCACCGACGCGCCGACCTGTCGGCGTCTTCGGATTGATCAGAGGTCAGGGCATCGAGTGCTAGAGGCTGCGTGTCGCGATCCCCCAGGCCCGCTGCGGCTGCCGCGTGCCTGGACTGCTTCGCCCACGCCGACGGCAACCAAGCCCGGAAACACTGGCGATGGCCTGGTGCGCCGGGACGCGGAGGACTTTACGGCGAGCTGCTACTAGCGCGACGGGTGCTCAAAGAAATGGCTCTGGAACCACGTGGCGGGTTCCAGAGCCAACGGCTGCAAGCGCCGGTCGAGATCCTGATGGCCAGCCGCCGGTTGCGGCCAACCACATACTTAACAGGCGGACGCTAGGGACGCGGCACGTCGCTGAAGCAGGGCACCCCTGCCGAGATTGTCGCAAGGCAAAGGGCAGCAATTACTACTGACAAGAGGGGATAGCCCGAGCCGGATGAGGATCCTGAATCGATTGGTGCCGCCACGGAACTGACGGAATCAAGTTGGCCGGGGAAGGCGGAGACACCAGGAGCGGTGGCTGTTACCACTGCCGCGCCAATGATAACAGTCGCCAGCACTCTTCGGAAACGGGAATGGGTAGTTTTTGTTTGCACGGTGCAAAATGGTGCGCGACCGAAGGACAAAATCCTAGACATAATTTGAGAACGCGGGATCCGGTGGATCTGGGTGACCGCCTGGTCAAGAGTGCTAGACATGAGCATCCGGGTGACCGCCACTACCCGATTCTGCGCCAGTCCGGAGGCGATCGGCCGAGTCATGTACATGCTCGATACCAGCGCGTTCAGTGGGTGGATGCCAGCAGGCAGCCTCAGCGATGCCGAGGTTGTGACCGAAGACGTTCGGCGGCGCACGCCGTCGGCCGGGCGGCCGCGCAGGATCAGGTCGGAGCGACGCTTATCATCGACCAGGACCATGGGGCGGTTCAGCGACCAGTTCGTCCAAGTGAGCACGCAGTTGCTCGATGCTCTCCGGGCCAGGGACGCGACCGAACTGCTGCACATCCTCATTGATGTCGTCGAATCCGGCGTACAGACTGGACAATGGCCTCTTGAAGGACGCAGCCTGCTGGATGCACAGTCTGTAGGAGTCATTCGGCAACGCCCAGGTCTCTGCGGCTTCCCAGGCTCTCATGAAAAGGGAAGGCAGAGGTTTCGTGGCGTGATGTGACCGCAGGTGGCCGGAGGCCGCACAGCATGTACACCGTTGATGTGGGAGCTGTATGCGACCGGCGACACCGCTGCGCTGGCGACCGGTGGTGCTATCCTCGGTCGGGAACTCAAAGGGAAGACCGGTTTTCGCGATCGTGCCGGCAAGGACGGCCCCACCGACCCGCGTCGTTCCGTCAACCAGGCCAGCATGGTTACCGAGATTGGGCATCGCCGTCATCGTACTAAACTTGCAGAGCGTCGCCCGGATGCCCTCCGCACTTACCGAACTCCTGAATGCCTGTCAGCCACTCGTCCACGCCGATCACACCCTCGCATCCCCTCGACACCGACAACCGGCATCGGGGTTGACGCAGCTAATGCCGACCCCAAACGATCCCAACTTGCCGACACCGACCGGCATCAGGTCCCAATCGGGCATACCGGGGAGTATCTGTTCTTTGGTGGCCTCGGTCTGGCTGGCTGAGCCTGAGGGTTCGGCGTTAAGGATCTTTGATGTCGGAGACTCTCTGTGGTGGATGCGGTGGATCAAAAGAAGCTGACCCAGCAGCTGCTGACCCAGGCAGAAGAGCAGGGCGGGAGCTGCTCGGCCGGGCGGGCTGTTGAACCAGCCGGCCAAGAAGGTGCTCGAAACCGCCTTGGAGGCGGAGAGGACTGAGCACGTCGACTATGAGAAACACGACTCAGCCGGTTGCGGCACTGGCAACCCGCGCAAAGTAAGCCGCTTGAGGACACTCCGGGGCCGATACCGGGTAGTTCGACGACTCGCAGCCCGTTCAGTGGTGGAGCGTCCACGCACTCACTTCGGTGCCATACGGATTGCCCCGTCGAGCCGGATGGTCTCGCCGTTGAGCATGGGATTTGCGATGATGTGCGTGACCAGCGCCGCGTATTCGGTGGCCTTGCCCAGCCGGGACGGGTGGGGTACCTGCCTGCCGAGCGACTCCTGCGCGGCGACGGGCAGCCCTGCCAACATCGGCGTCTCGAAGATGCCGGGCGCGATGGTCACTACCCGGATGAGGTGCTGCGCCAGTTCTCGAGCGATCGGCAGCGTCATGGCCGCGACCCCTCCCTTGGAGGCTGCGTAGGCGGGCTGGCCGATCTGCCCGTCGAATGCCGCGACCGAGGCCGTGTCGATGATGACCCCGCGTTCCCCGTCGATCGGCGCGGTGGCCGCGATCTGCGCCGCGGCCAGCCGAATGACGTTGAAGGTACCGACGAGGTTGGTCCGCACCACTCGCTCGAATTGCTCGAGTTCGAGTGGACCGTTACGCCCGAGCACCTTGCCCGGTGGCGCGATGCCCGCACAGTTCACCACGATGCGCAGATCTCCGAGTTCGGCGGCGCGCTCGACCGCGGACGCGATGTCTGCGGCTGATGTGACATCCGCAGAGAAGAAGGTCACATCGTCACCATCGAATCCGGCTGTCGCCGCAACCTGGTCAGCCGAGGGCAGGTCGATCATCACGATCTTCGCGCCGCGGGCTCGTAGCGCTCGTGCGGTCGCGTTACCCAGCCCGGACGCGCCACCGGTGACGATCGCAACGGTTCCGTCGATTTTCATGAATCTCCTCTATTTACAGTAGGGAACGCGGTTATTTCGGAACACCTAGGATGAGAGCGTTCCCTTGCCCGCCGCCGCCGCAGAGCGCGGCGGCGCCGACGCCGCCGCCGCGGCGACGGAGTTCCAGAGCGAGGTGCAGGGCGATGCGGGCACCGGACATGCCGATCGGGTGGCCCAGTGCGATGGCACCGCCATTGACGTTGACACGCTCAGGGTCGACCCCCAGGGCGCGAGTGGAGGCGATCCCGACTGCGGCGAATGCCTCGTTGATCTCCACTAGATCTAGCTCCGACGGGGAGAGACCTGCTGTGTCACAAACTTTCGCGATCGCGTTCGAGGGCTGGAGCTGCAGGCTGGAGTCCGGCCCAGCCACCATTCCGTGCACACCGATTTCCGCGATCCACGCCAGCCCGTGCTTCTGGGCGTAGTCCCGGCTGGTGATCACCAGTGCACAGGCGCCGTCGTTGATCGAAGAGGCATTGCCCGCGGTGACGGCGCCCCCGTCGCGGAAGGCGCCGCGCAGCCGGGACAGAGTCTCGACGGTGGTGTCCGGGCGCACGCCCTCGTCGCGCCTGAGCCAAGTACTCGAACCCTTGAGTGCGGGCACCTGGACCGGGATCACTTCGTCGTTGAAAACACCGCTGTCCCAGGCCTCCGCGGCCAGCTGATGCGATCGTGCGGCGAAGGCATCCTGATCCTCGCGGGCGATGGTGTCGCGATCGTTGCCCGCCTCGGTGAGCAGCCCCATGGGCTGATCGGTGAAAGCGTCATGCAGGCCGTCGTAGGCCATGTGGTCGATTAGCGTGACCTCGCCGTATTTGTAGCCGGTACGCGAGCCGGGCAGCAGATGCGGCGCCCTGCTCATCGACTCCATACCACCGGCCACGATGACCTCGAAGGCGCCGGAGCGGATGAACTGGTCGGCCAAGATGATGGCTTCCATCCCGGACAGGCACACCTTGTTGATGGTCAGCGCCGACACCGACATTGGGACGCCGGCCTTAGCCGCGGCCTGGCGGGCGGGCATCTGCCCAGCGCCGGCAGTGAGCACCTGCCCCATAATCGTGTACTGCACGCGATCCGGTGCGAGCCCGGCCTTGTCGAGGGCACCGCCGATGGCAATGGCGCCGAGATCGGCCGCGGTAAATCCGGCTAGGGCGCCTCGCAAGCGGCCGATTGGGGTGCGGGCACCGGCGACGATCACGGATGTGGGCATAGTGGAAAGTCTCTCTTTCAAGCGCGGCGGGCCAGCCGGCGATGGGGCGGGATGACGAGACGCTGGATCCGGTTGGTCCATGACCGGGCCAGCCCCCTGTCCACTACAGCGCGGATCAGCTGGATCAGATCGCGGACCTCGTCGGTGGGCAGGAATCAGTCGACGGCCACAGTGGGCTCCTCGCGGTAATACGTTGATCAGTACTAGATTCCCTGTCACAGTACTCCCCCACTGATCAGTACTGCAAGATGTCGCCGAGTACTATCGCGACATGGAGCACCGACCGGCCTTCGCGACGGCACGTCGCACCGAACTATTCGACGAACTCGTCGCACTGTTGCTCGCCGAGGGCTTCGCGCACCTGACCCTAGACGCCATCGCTGCTCGGCTCCGCTGCTCCAAATCGACCCTCTACACCCTCGCCAGCAGCAAGGAACAGCTGGTCACCGCCGCGACGGTGCACTTCTTCAAACGCGCCACCGCGTCGGTCGAGGAGACAGTGGCCGCCATCACCGGCCCACGCGAACGCATCACCGCCTATCTGACAGCGGTCGGCGCGGCTTTGGCCGCCGCCTCAGAACCATTCATGGCCGACCTGAACGCCTTCGCCCCCGCCCGCGAGATCTACGAGCGCAACACCCGCATCGCAGCCCGCCGGGCGCAGGAACTTATCGACGACGGTGTTGCGACCGGCGAATTCCGCAGAGTGCACGCAGCATTCGCCGCTGACCTGGCCGCCACTATGATCGTCCGTATCCAAGAGGGCGGCGTCCGAGCCGGCACCGGACTGGACGACGCCGCCGCCTATCGCGAGCTCGCCTCGATCCTCACCCACGGCCTCAGCGCATGACCCCCACGAAAACCCTGTCCGTCGCTAGAACCAGCAGACTTGCCGTATAGCCGGACCTACAGCCAGCCCGGACCGAGGGAAAGTGACCAACCTACCGCAGCGAGAACGATGTCGCGAGCGAACACCTCCGCGGACCCGCTTGAGCACCGGGCGGTCGCTGCGGATGCCCCGAGCACGATCGAAGCGTGCGGCCTGGGCGCACGTCACCGCGCGGACGCTGCTGCGTGAACGACCGCCCGAGGCCGAGGACCGAGCGGTGCCGGCCACTGGGAAGGCCACCTCACCATCGGTACGGACCGTTCTGCGATCGGCACTGTTGTCGAGCGGTCGACGCGGTTGGCATTGCTCATCCACTTGCCACGCGAGCCGGGATGGAGGGCGGCCGCTCCGGTGAAGAACGGCCCGGCGTTGAGCGGATACGGAGCCGAATCGATGAACAAAGCCCTGGCCGCGGCGTTGGGACCGATGCCCCCGCAGCTGTTGAGATCACTGACCTGGGACCGCGGTAAGGAGATGTCGGGCCACGCCGTATTCACCGACGAGACAGGAATTCCGGTGTTCTCCGCCGATCCTCACAGCCCATGGCAGCGAGGCGCCGACCAGAACATGAATGGGCCTCTCAGAATACTTTCCGAAGGGAACAGACCTCTCGCGGTGGAGTGCAGACGACCTCGCCGCAGTCACCCACGCACTCAACAACCGCCCCCGGAAGGTCCTCGGATGGCGAACACCGGCCGAAGTAATTGGCCGAGCATCTACGATCGCTGCAACAGTCACATGTTGCGACGACCAGTTGAATCCGCCCGCCGTGGTCGGAGTGGATGATCGTGCCCGGCTCCGGCGATCTGTTGGAGATCGCCATCCCGAGCGCGTTGGTGACCAGCGCCGCGGTTTGGGTCGAGTCGATCGACCAGCCGACCACCCGCCGGGAATAGGTGTCGAGCACGACCGCGCAGTAGAGCTTGCCTTCCCTCGTGTGGTGCTCGGTGATGTCGGTGACCCCACGACTGGTTCGGTCGTGATCGGGTGAACGCGCGATTGGTCAGGGTCACCGGCGGTCGGGGTCTGATGCCGTGGGCGTGCGCGCTTGACGCCGGGCAGGCCCTTGATCCCGGTACGCGCCATCAGCAGTTCGACCTGGTTGTATCCGACACTGATGCCGAGACCGAGGGTGAGTTCGGTGTGCATCCGCGGGGTGCCGTAGGTGCCGCGGGCGGCGGCGTGCACGGCCCGGATCCGGGTCGGTGAGCCAGGCGTGGCGGATCGCTCGTCGCGAGGGCGGACGCGATCTCCAATGGTAGAAGCCGGACTCGGAGACATCCAACAACCGGCACGCGACCTGTACCGGCAATCCCTCGCTGGCGATGGTGGCTGTGGCCGCGTAACGCCTTTTGGGCCGCTGGCTTGTTCTTTCAGCAGCTCACGAGCTCGTTTCAGGATGGCGACCTCGTGCTCGAGTTCTCGGATGCGGCGCTTGGCCGCGGCCAGTTCGGACTGCTCGGCGCTGGTTGCGCCTGGTATCTGACCGGTGTCGATCAGTTCCTGTTTACGCCAGACACAGAGCGTCTGGTCGCTGATGCCCAGCCACCTGCGCGACCGGACGCCCAGCGGCGATCAGATCCAGGACCTTGCGACGGAACTCTTCGGGATAACGCCTTGGCACGAACAAGTCTCCTTCGACGACTTCGTGACCAAGAGTCAAGCAAACCAACTCCGGAAAACCCGGGGAACATCACCCCAGATAGTTGTTCGCCTCGGTAGACATGGCCTCGATGAGCGACTTAGGACGCATGTCCACCCAGTGACTCGCGACATACTCCATGCAAGAACTGCGGTTGGCGGTACCGTAGGCGATGGACCAACCGCCGGGGATGGCGGCGAAGGCAGGCCACAGAGAGTGTTCGCCCTCTTGGTTGATCAATACGTAGAACTGGGCGTTGTCGTCATCGAATGGGTTGGTCATCTCGGTTTCCTTCCTGATCAGGTGAGGGGTGATTCTGTTCACAACGGTGCTCTGCTCGCTCGCGGCGCCGGTCGCCCCCTCCGCAGCGCCAACCAGCGGGTGGTTTTATCTCGGTGGAGCCGGTTCCCAGGTTGCCGGTCGGGATGACGGACAGGGTTCCCGCAGTGGCAGTGGTCAGGAACTACAAGGCCGGGGGCCCGCCGTACAGTAAGTTGGTTTATGGATCGACTCATAGTCGATCTCGTGCTCATCGCGCACGCATTGCAAGCAGGCATACGGCATCGGCCTTCTGCACCACCCAGCGCAGCTACCGAACGCGGCAGCGTCACCGGCGACCACGTCGCCGGGTACGGCATTGCGATCGATGAGCACCAGCTGCGAGTCACGCCGACCCAGCACATGGAAGGCGACCTCGTCCTCACCGGCCAGCGCCTTGCCCACCGTGCGGGCATCGCCCCCGCCTGCCGGAACCGACCCGCGGCCGTGCCACCGGTTTCGACCAGCAGTCCGTCCCGTTCGTCCTCGTCCAGGATGTCGGTGTCCCCGACCAGCACATCCGGATCACCCAGCAGCGTCTCAAGCATCTACACCTCCTCGTCGGCGTCCAGGACGACCACCGCACCGACGGACCCGGCCGCGACCAGTTCGATCAGAACGGCAGAGGAACTCGGCTCGCCGCGGTACGGGATCTCGGATTCATAGGTGAGTTCATCCTCGTCACGCAATTGCGCTGCAGCGGCGGCGAGATCGTCGTAGCTGAGGGTCTGGTCTCCGATGAATGCGGGGTCGGTGCCGCGTAGCGGGCGGGTGCGGTCTGCGTAGGTGACCGGGCGGGGTGACTCGGCGGTGATCTCGGCGATGACGGCGGGGTCGTCGAGGGCGACCCAGTCGAGGGCGCCGCTGTGGAAGTCGCCGAGGGTGAGGCCGATCATAATCTCGAGGTGGTCGAGTAGTTCGGTGTCGGTGGGAACTACGGCGGCGCCGGTTTTGAGGACGGCCCAGGTCGCGACGACGGCTTCGACGCCGCGCTCCAAGCGCAGTGCCACGCCCGCGCCGGGGCCGCAGCCGCGGGCGATGAGCACCCGCGCCAAACGCGACGAGCGGGTCTCCAGATCGTGGTAGGACAGCTCGTCGTCGCCGGACAGGATCGCGGGGGCCTCGGGGTCGTCCTCGACAGTGGCGACGAGTGCTTGGGCGAGTGTGGTGCCCGCGGTCGCCAATGCGCTCGACGGCGGAGTGGCAGCCGTTGCGGCCGTGCCCAATTCCCGTTCGGCCTCGTCGAGGATGTCGATGTCGCCGATGAGGGTGTGGGGGTTGGTGGCGATGGTGGTGAGGATGCGTTCGAGTCGGCGGCCGAGGGTGTGGATGGTGGTTTCGTCGAACAGGTCGGTGGCGTAGGTGAAGATGGTGTCGAGTTCGGCGGGGGTGCCGTCGTCGTGGTGGTGG
>NZ_JBSGCA010000069.1:0-28333 GCF_053601535.1 Nocardia sp. NPDC004718 | reverse complement strand
TTGTGGGCACTGCTGCGCGACCAACGCGAGTTCACCCACGGCAACCCGGCCCCGGTTGCTGCTGCGGCTTGACATGGTCATTGAGAGTCCTCCGGAAGAGATCTGGGAACGGCGGAGACGCCGGGCCGAGCCGATGGTCAGATGTAGCGGCCGACGCCACCGCCGACGTCGATGCTGGTGCCGGTGGTGTAGCCGCTCAGTGGCGAGAGCAGGGTGACGATAGGGAACGCGACCTCGTCCGCGGTGCCGAAGCGGCCCAGCGCGATACCGCGATCGGCGGCGATCTCCGCGCTCCACGCTTCGTAGTCGAGTGTGGTCCCCGAGGTTTCGAAGCGGCGGCGCCACTGGCCGGTGTCGACGAGACCGAGCAGTACCGAGTTCACCCGGGTGCCGTCCGGGGCGAGTTCCTCGGCCATGGAGTGGGTGAGGTTGAGCAGCGCGGCCCGCGCGGCCGAGGTGACGGCCAGGCGCGGTTCCGGCTGGCGGGACAGGATCGCGTTGACGTTGACGACGGCACCGCAGTCCGCGGCGGCCAGCGCACTGCGGGCCGCACGCACCAGATTCCAGGAGCCGAAGATCTTCAGGTCGAATTCCGCGCGAATCTGCTCGTCGGTGGTCTCCGCCAGCGGCGCCATCAGGGAGCGGCCAGCATTGCACACCAGCCCGTCGATACCGCCGGAACGGTCCGCGACGGAGCCGATGAAGGCCTCGACCTCGGCGCGGTCGGTGACATCGCAGGCAGCGAGGTGCACCGCAGCGGGATCGATACCGCCGACCGAATCGATCGCGACGCGCAACCGGTCCAGATCGCGGGCGCAGGCGGCGATCCGGGCGCCCTCGGCCAGAAGCATCCGGGTCGTGGCGAGTCCCACCCCGGAGCTCGCGCCGGTGACGACCACGGTGCGGCCGGTGAGTTGCAGATCCATCGAGAGGTCGGTCTCCTTGTGCGGGGAAGGTTTCGGAAAGCTGGGCGTGACGGTCAGGTCATGACGAATCCGCCGTCGACCACCAAGGTCTGGCCGGTCAGGTAGCTCGCCGCGTCCGAGAGCAGGAACTGCACCGTGCCCGCGACATCGTCGGGCGTCTGTTCGCGGTCCAGTACCTGGTTGTCGGCGTAGAGGCGGTACCGCGAGGCCGGCACCGTGGCCGTCGCCTCCACCCGAGTCAACCCAGGCGCGACGGCGTTGACCCGCAGTCCGTACGGGCCTCCGTCGCGCGCCATCGTGCGGGTCATCGCCATGACTGCGCCCTTGGAGCCGACATAGTGCACCAGGCGCGGCGAGCCGTACAGGGCGGTATCGGAGGCGATGTTCACGATGGCGCCGTTGCCTCCCCGCGCCAACTGGGCGAAGAGATGCTTGCTCACCAGCCAGGTCCCGAACGCGTTGACGGTCATCACCTTCTGGAAGAACTTCTCATCGAGTTCCCAGAAGGCATCACCGCCTACACCGTCCGCGAGTGCGGCATTGTTGACCAGCGCGTCCGCGCCACCCAGGTCCGCTACTCGGCTCGCGAGGGCGACCACCGAATCGCGGTCGGCGATATCGGTGACCACCGAGGTGACGTCGTATCCCTTGTCCCGCAGTGTCTTCTCGGCACCTTCGGCAAGTTCGGCGCGCATCTCCGCGATGACGATCCGGTCGCCCGCGGCGGCCAGCCGCTCGGCGATCGCGAAACCCAAACCGCGGCCCGCCCCGGTGACAACGATCAGTCTGCTCATTCGTCCAGTTCCTTCCAGAACCGCAGGATGTGCGCGGCCATATCGACCGGCTTCTCCTGCACTGCCGCGTGTCCGGCGCCCAAAATCAGCCCGAAGCGTGCCCCGGGAATGGCGTCGGCCAGCAGTCGAGATTCGTCGACGCCGGTGACGATGTCGTCCGCTCCGACCAGCACCAGAGTGGGTGCCGCCAGGGTGGCCAGGCTCGGCCCGGTATCGGTGCCGGCCATGTACTCGGCGGCGGCGGTGTAACCGGGCAGCCGGACCCGTGCCATATCGGATTCCACCGCGCGCGCGATCTCGTCGCCGCAGGCGGGCGAGACCAGTCGTGGTGCGCGGGCCGCCGCGAACACCGGGCCGCCGAGTTCGCGCAGCTCACCGATTCGTGCCCGCATCGCCTGCGCCCGCTCCGGGTTCACACCCGAGCCGCGGGTACTGTCAGCCAGGACGACCGAACGGACCGACGTGGGATGCGCGGCGGCGACCGCGGTCGCGATCACCCCGCCCCACGACGTGCCTATCAGATGTACCGGCCCGCCACCGAGTTCGGCGATCAGTTCCGCCACCACCAGCGCGTGGTCGTAGCCTCCGGTGGATCCGTCCGCACTCGGTGTGGGATCGGCCGACCGTCCGTATCCCGGCGCGTCCCAGCAGTACGTGCGGTAGCCGTGCGCGCTCAGCACCTCGGCCAGCGCACCGCAGGCCGCAGCGCTTCCGCCGATACCGTGCAGGAGCAGCACCGGATCGCCCGCCCCGCGGCCCTCGAGCGAGATCCCCCGCGCCGAAACCCATCGGGTCGCCCCGGCCGGCGTGGCCGTGCGGGTCACGGCTGCACCCACCGCATCACGGTCCCCCGTAGAAGTAGTCGTCGATACCCGCGGTAACCAGGTGGCGATGCCCGAGATCGGGTTCGCCGGCCATTGCCGTGCGGACCGTAGTCGTCGGCGGGCCCGCCGTCCCCCACTGATCGGAGAGTTCGGGGGTACGCTTCCAGGTCCGGCACAGCCACCGGTCCTCGTCGACCTGGGCCACCTCGGAGGTGTACTCGCACACCAGCCCCGCCGGATCGGTGAAGTACGAGAAGGTGTTGTCACCAGGACCGTGCCGGCCGGGACCCCACTGCGGGACGATGCCGCTGCGCTTGAGGCTGCCGAGTCCGCGCATGAAATGATCGAGACTCTCCATCTCGTAGGCCACATGATTGATCGACGGGAAATCGGCCTGGTTGAGCGCGATGACGTGATGGTCGGAATTACAGCGCAGGAAGGTCATCTGGTGTTCGGACCAGTCCGAGATCCGCATACCCAGCACCTGGGTGTAGAAATCGACGGTGCGATCGATATCGCTGGTGTTGAGCACGATATGCGCGAGTTTGCGGGGAATCGCCCGACGGCCGGCCGGTTCCTGTGCCGAGACCGCGAACGTATCGGCGGACAGCTCCAGGCAGCGGCCCTCCGGGTCGACGAGTTGTAGACCGTAACCGCCACCCGCGTCGTCGAGCGGGCCGGGTTCACGCAGGAGCGGGATGCCCAGTTTCTGGAGCGCGTGGGCCGCCTCGTCGATCTCGCGCGGAGTCGCTAGCGCGAACGAGATCCGGTCCAGCGCATTGCCGGTGCCGGCACGCAGCTGCAGCACATGATGCTCGCTGCCCGTGGCGCGCAGCCAGAAGGTGTCACCGTCTTCGTCGATGGTGCTCAGCCCCCAGGCCTCGTGATAGAAATCGCGCGAGCGGGCCGGATCGGGCACCGTGACCGATACCGACCGCAAGGCGCGCAGAGCACAGACCGGTGTTCCGGGGAATTGCATGATCGACCTTTCTGTCGAGGGTGGCCGGTTACAGGTCGAGGACGAGTTCGGCGGAGCGGCAGCGGGAAACGCAGACGAACATGGTGCCGCAGGAATGCTGTTCCTCGGGTGAGAGCAGGAAGTCGCGATGCTCGACGTCGCCCTTGAGGACGCCGACCTCACAGGTTCCGCAGATACCTTCGGTGCACGAGCTCTCCACCGGCACACCGGCGTTCTGCAGTGCGCTCAGAACCGAGACATCCGGCGGGACCGGGATTCGGCGCCCGCTGCCGGCGAGGATCACGTCGAATGCCGTGTCCTCCCTTGTGGTGACCGGTTCGGGTGCCTTGAATCGCTCGATACGCAACTGCCCGGGGTCCGGGAGCGCGTCCCGGCACGCGGACATCAACGACTCTGGGCCACAACAGTAGGCGACGGCGTCGGCGTCGATATTCCCGAGCAGCCCGGCGAGATCGGGGTATCGGCCCGCTGCCGCGTCGTCGGCGTGGATCGTCACGCGGTCGGCGGGCAGGGAGTCGATCTCGTCGAGGAACGCCATCGTCGACCGGGATCGTCCAGTGTAGAGCAGCGTCCAATTCGCGCCCGCGCGGTGCAGGTCGCGCACCATCGAGAGGATCGGAGTGATACCGATCCCGCCCGCGACCAGTATGTGGCGGGCCGCGGTGTCGAGCGCGAAATTCTGGCGGGGCCCCTCGACCTCGACGAGCCCGCCGACCGGCAGAAGGTCGTGGATATGGGTGCTGCCGCCCCGCGAATCCGGTGTGCGCAGCACCGCCACCGTCCAGCGCGACCGGTCCGAGGGGTCCGAGCAGAGCGAATACTCCCGGACGAGCCCGTTCGGCAGATGTAGCGCGAGATGCGCGCCGGGTTCCCAGGCAGGCAAATCCGTGCCGGCCGGATCGACGAACGTCAGGCTGATGACACCGTCGGCTTCCCAGGTCTTCTGCTGGACGCGCAGCGCCCGCCTCGTCGGCTCGTCCATCGTGCTCTCCTCGTCCGTCTTCCGGTGCTCGAGTCAGCGTGTTACGCCGTGCATTTCGGAGCTGGGCGGGTAGGTGGGCAGCTGCGGCTTGGGGGTGCCGATGATGACGCAGAACAGCGCATCGGCATCGGAGACATTCGCGAGACTGCGCGGCACCCCGGCAGGTACGCGGATCAGATCGCGGTAGCCGAGGGTGCGGACCGCCTTCTTCGTCCCGTCCTCGACATCGTGGACGGCGACCTCGATCTCGCCTTCGAGAACGTAGAAGACCTCTTCGACGTCGTGATGGGTGTGCTCGGGACCGACCGCACCGGCGGGCAGGCGCATATTGGAGAAGGTGAAGTGATCGGCCTTGATGATGTTGTTGTCGGTGTCGTGGTTACCGGTGGCGCCCGAGCCGATATAGCGGATCTGGGCTCGCTTGAACCGGTCGCCCCCCTTGGCCGCCTGGAACCCGAGCGTGTCCCAGTCCTCGTAACGGGTCCCGGCGGCGGCGATGCAGGAATCGATCAGAGCGTCGAGATCGACGCCGGTCTTTTCGGTGCTGGACATGATGTGTGCCTTCCTCTGAGGTGATTCGTGGGACCGGGTGCGTTACCCGCGGTGGGCGATGGCCTCGATCTCGACCGTCGCGCCGTAGGGCAGCGCGGCGACCTCGACGAACGACCGCGCCGGGCGCGGTTCGGCGAACACCGCCTCGTAGTGCCGGTTCGCTTCGTCGCGCAGGGCGACGTCGGTGACGAAATAGGTGGTCTTCACGACGTTCTCCAGCGTCATATCGATGGTCGAGAGCCGCTCGCTCAGCCGCGCCATCGCGGCTTCGAGAGCTTCCCGGCGGCCGGGGACCGCGACCCCGTCTTCATCGACCGACAGTGCGCCGGAGACGAATCCGAAGCCGGCGATACCGAAGGCCGGACTGTAGGGATGAGCGCTCATGGTGCTCCCTTCTCACAGACCTGCCCAGGGCAGCGGCTGCCCGGACACGTCGAGGTAGATGCTCTTCTGGTTCATGTAGGACCGGATTCCGTCGCGGCCCTTCTCGGTACCGATCCCGCTGTCCTTCAGCCCACTGAAGGGAGTCGAGATACTGAACTGCTTGTAGGTGTTGATCCACACCGTTCCGGCCTGGACGGCGCGGGCCGTCCGCCAGGCGCGCCGATAGTCCGAGGTCCAGATCCCGCAGGCCAGACCGAACACCGTGTCGTCGGCCTGGGCGACCACGTTGGTTTCGTCCTCGAACGGGAGCACGACGGCGACGGGTCCGAAGATCTCCTCCTGGCAGATCGTCGCGCTGTTCGAGACGCCGGTGACCACGGTAGGCAGGTAGTAGGCGCCCGCGGCGAGGGCGGGATCGGCGGGGACGGAGCCGCCGCACAGCACGGTCGCTCCCGCCCGCACCGCGTCGTCGACCATCGCCGCGACCCCGTCGCGGTGCTCGTGGGAGATCATGGGCGCCACCTGGGTGCGCGGATCGGTACCCGGTCCCACCCGCAGTGCCGCGGTCTCCGCGACGAGCCGGTCGACGAATTCGTCGTACACCGCGCGCTGGACGAAGACTCGGGAACCGGCGACACAGCTCTGGCCCGACGAGGAGAAGATGCCGTACAGGACCCCGGCGAGCGCTTGGTCGAGATCGGCGTCGGCGAAGACGATGGTGGGCGACTTCCCGCCGAGTTCGAGCGTGATCGGCATCAGCTTCTCCGCGGCGATACGTGCCAGCGAGCGACCGGTCCCGGTGCCACCGGTGAACGAGATCTTGCCGATGCTTGGATGGCGAGCGAGTGCGTCGCCGACGATCCGGCCCGGACCGGGGAGCACCGACAACAGGCCCGGCGGCAGACCTGCCTCCTCTGCCACCCGGGCCAGCAACAGGGTCACCCACGGTGCCCATACGGGCGGTTTGGTGACGACCGCGTTACCCGCGGCGAGGGCGGGGGCGATCTTCTGCGCGTCCGAGGCGATCGGTGAGTTCCATGGGGTGATGGCGCCGACGACGCCCATCGGTTCGTGTGTCGCGAAGGTGAGGAACGGACCCCGCCGGGGAGTGATCGTCTCCTCCATCGTCTCGAGCGCCGACGCCATGAACCGGAAGGTGCCCGCCGCACTGCGCGCGAGTGCGGCGGTCTCGGCCAGCGTCTTTCCGGTATCGATGGTTTGCAGGGCGGCAATACGGTCGGTGTTGGCCTCGATCGCGGTACCGATCCGGTACAGGACGGCCGCGCGCTCATGCGGTAGCAGTTCGGCCCAGCCGGAACTCGCGACGGCCCGCAGGCCGCCGTCGACGGCCAGGTCGACATCATGCGCAACGGCGCCGTGCAGGCGGGCGAAGACCTGGCCGGTGGCCGGATCGACCGATTCGATGACCTTGCCAGAGCCGCGCGCCCATTGGCCGGCCACGAAGATCTCGTCGGTCGTGTCGGGGACCGCTCCGGACACCGGCGAACGGTCGAGGTCCGCGGAGTCGGCGGGCGCGGCCGGGACTTCCGGCCCGAAGGCGGAGATCTCGCGCGCCGCCTGCGTCGAACGAGATCTCATGCTGCTCTGTAAGTCCATCGGAGTCTTCATCCGTTCCCTCTGTCGCAGCACTTGTCCGGGGCAGTCGCAGCTCCGAAACCCTCCTGGAAAAGAGTCTGAGCTAAAAGATACTTTGCGTCAAGATGTCTGCGTGTATTTGTTGTACCGAACCCGGTCCAGGCCTCTTCCGGACACTCGACGCGATGTCGAGCGGGCTGATCAGGCGATGAGATTCGGGGAGCCGGTCAGATGCGCCAGCGTCCGCAGGATCGAGTACGGTACCACCGCGCTGGTGCGCGGATTGTCCGCGCTCGGCAGATTCTCGATCTTGATCGAGTACCTGCCGATCGGGCCCGAGGCCTCTATCTCATGACAGGTGAGCTCCGCGTCCGGATCGGCGTACAACTCGACCGACACCGTCTCCCAGTCACTCACCGCGAAACTCACCGCGGCAGCCACATTGAGCGACTTCGGGAAAAGCCGCGCCGCCTCGGCGGAACTGCCCGTGAAAACGCGCAACCGTGTCGCCGTGGTGCCGATCCGGTGCCGCTCCGCCGCGTCCATCCACGGCTGCACCAGTGAACCCGGCGATTTCGTCGACCGGACGAGCACCCGGTCGAACGGCGCCGCGTCGCGTGCGGCGGCGAGCAGATCGAGACCGCCGACGGCACCGTGCGTACACACGACCCGGCCCAGCCGACCACCCGAGATCCGCTGCGCGAAAGCGGGATCCGACAGCGCTCCCACCGATGACACCAGTAGGTCACACCCGGCGTCGACCACTTGCAGGCCGACCTCCCGGACCGCCTCCTGCGATGCGCATTCGACCACTACATCTGCGATCTCGAGTGCCTCCGCGAGCGAGAGCGCGGGCGCCGGGAGACCCTCGACAAGAGACCGATTGACGATCCCGACCAGCTCGGCGCCAGGTACATCACCGCGGAGAAGCCGGTCGGCCACGACCGCGCCGATACTGCCGTAACCGAGCACGCACACCCGCACCCGATCCCGGCCCCCGAGCACCGCGGTGGCCGGGCGCGTGCCGTTGTACCCCGAACTCATCGTGCCCCCTTGTAATGAGTTGTATGCGGCCGACGAGTACCGCAGCGTAGGCAGAAGTTTCGCATCATCGAGCCTCCGTGAACGGTTACATGCGATCGCTGGAGGACGGAGGGCAGGCGAAGATATCGACTCATCGCACCACCTCCGCTCCACCCGCGGCGATCGCCTCGTAGACCCGTTGTGGAGACAGCGGGAGTTCGGTGAGCTGTACGCCCACCGCGTCCGCAACGGCCTGGGCGATGGCACTGGCGACAGGCAGCATCCCGCCCTCCCCCATACCCTTGCTGCCGAACGGTCCCGCGCCGTGGCCCTGCTCCTGCGTAATCGAGAGGAACCGCTCGGGAATGTCCTCGGCGAGCGGCACCCGGTAGAGCAGCGCCTCGGCGTTGAGCAGTTCACCATCCGGGTCGTACCGGAGTTCCTCGAACAACGCCTGTCCCAGTCCGAATACCGCAGCCCCTTCGTCCTGACCGCGGCACCCGATCTTGTTGATCACCTTGCCTGCGTCACCGCTGACTACCAGTTGCAGCACGGTGATCCGGCCCGTCTCGGGGTCGACCTCCACTTCGGCGGCTGCCCAGCCGATCTCCCAGAACACACACGGCGCCTCGAGCGGCGCGTGGTGATCGTTACGCGCCTTGTAGAAACCGTCGGCGGAGAATTCGAATCCGGTGTTACCGAAGACTTCCATGATCATCGGGAACAGGTCGTGCACCGCACCGCCCGGGGTACGCACCTGCCAGTCCACGAGCTCGAGCCCGGCGGGATCGACCGCGAGTTGCGTACCGGCCCAGTCGAGTACCTCGGCCCGAAGCTTCTCGGCCGCCGTCCGCACCGCCTGCCCCATCACCGCCACTCCCGAGGACGCGTTGGTGCCCTGATCGAACGGGGTATTGTCGGTGTCGATTCGCGCGTAGGCCACTCGGGCGGGATCGCAGCGCAGCACCTCGGCGACCAGTTGCGCCATCGCGGAGTGCCCACCCTGCCCCATCTCAGTGAGCGCGCAGTTGAGCAGGACATCACCCCGCGTGGTGACCTTGACCCGTGCCATCGCCGGTTTGTTGACACCGCCGCCGTCCTTGACACCCACCGACACACCCATCCCTCGGTTCCCGGTGCGGACACGCCCGTGGTAACCAATCGCGTCCGCCACCACCCGCATCCCCGCGACCAAGTCCGAGTCGATACCGGACTCACCCGGAACGAACTCTTCACCGAGTGCCTTGAGGTTGCGAACCCGCAGCTCGTACGGATCCAGTCCGAGGCGATCGGCGATCAGATCCACCTGCCGCTCACTGGCCCACGTGGCCTGGGTGCCGCCGAATCCACGGTAGGCCCCGGCCGGGACGGTATTGGTGGTGACGACCTTGCACACCGAATCGATATGCTGCCAACGATAGGCGCCGGGCATCCGGTAACCGGCCTTCTCCGCGACGGCGGGGCTGTGCTCAGCGTAGGCACCGCCGTTGAGCAGCACCGTCGACTGCCGTGCCACGAACGTACCGTCGGCCCGCACACCCGATTTCACGATGAGCGTCGCCGCGTGCTGTGAGACCGTGAGGAACACCTCCTCGGTGGTCATACAGAACCGGACCGGTCGCCCACCGCTGAGCTGGGAGAGCCGGATCGCGACCGGGTCGGCCTTGGGCCCGTTCTTCGCGCCGAAACCGCCACCGAGCAACGGGACGTGGACGCAGATCCGGTTCTCCGGCAGCCCGAAAACACGCGCCAGCTCCTTGCGCAGGTTGAACGGCGACTGCGTCGAGGTCCATACCTCGATCTCGTCGGCGCTCGCCTCGGCGACGGTCACGAACGGTTCGAGATGCATATGGTTCATCCGCGAGAACTCGAAGGTGTCCTCGAAGATGTGGTCACATGTCTCCCAGACGTCGGGCGAGCCGGTGCGGTACCGGAACTCGTAGCTCACGTTCGGTCCGCTGCGCAACGACGCCGATGCGCCCCGACCGTACTTCGGGATCAGCCCGAACGGCTCGTCCGGATGAATGACCGGCGCCGCTTCCGTGAGCGCCTCGGCGACGGTGAACACCGCTGGCAGCACCTCATACTCGACCCGGATCAGGTCCAGTGCCGCGAGCGCGGTGCGCTCGTCCACGGCGGCGACCGCGGCCACCACGTCACCGACGTATCGGACGACGCCGGTCGCGACCACCGGCTGGTCCTTGACCATCGTCCCGTAGCATTGCAAGCCGTCGATCTCGTCCTGGGTCACGATCGCGCTGACACCGGGCAGGGCCCGTGCGGCCGCGGTGTCGATGGAAACGATGTGGGCGTGCGCGTGCGGGCTGCGCAGTACCTTCGCGTGCAGCATGCCCGGGCGCACGATATCGGCCCCGTATATGGCCCGTCCGGTCACCTTCGCCGTCGCGTCCGCGCGCGGGCCGTCCCGGCCGACCACTCGATGGTGCCGTGATGCCGTGGGCAACTGGTGGATCCGGTATCCGCTTACCGTTTCCCCGTCATCGACCGGGTGGGTGCGCGCCTCGACCAGCGGGCCGGAGGCCGTCGACCGATCCGATATCGCCGTCATTCGCCATCTCCATCCTGCGCGGCCGTAAATTCCGCCGCGCGTTCGACGGATTCCATGATCATTTCGTAGCCAGTGCAGCGGCAGGTGTTCGAACTGATCCATTCGCGAATGGTGTCGCGGTCCGGCCGGGGTTCCCGGCGCAGCAGGCCGGTCGTCAACATCAGCATGCCGGAGGTGCAGAAACCACACTGATAACCACCGCATTCCGCAAACGCACGCTGCTGGGGCGAGAGCGTCCCGTCCGCGGCCGCCAACCCCTCGACGGTCTCCACGTCGGCGCCGTCGACCGCGAACGCGAACGTCGAGCAAGAGGCCACCGGCACATCGTCGACGAGCACCGTGCAGGCTCCGCAGACACCGCGTTCACACGAACGCCGCACCCCCCGACAGCCGAAGTCGTCGCGCAACACATCGAGCAGAACCGCGCTGGAATCGATTCTGCAGTTCTGCTTCTCACCGTTCAGGCTGAACTCTATCGAGGTGTCAAGCGTGCTCGGCGGGGCTGCCGCACCGGCCGGTCTCGTCTCGGCATCGGGATCACACATGCGGTCGGTCCTCACGCTTGGGGTTGGCAGTGGCTGCCTCATGGAGCAGCCTGCGGGTCAGCACGGTGACGAGGTGCCTCCGGTACTCGGCGGACCCGGTGTAATCGGCGATATCGTCGGGGAGTTGCGCAGCGAGGGCTGCGGCGGCCGGCGCCGAGTCGATTTCGGCCACCGACGTGGCCCCGGTATCGACGCGCAACGAGATACCGCGGCGGTACTCCGACCCCGCAGTGGCGCAGACGGACAGGGTGGCGTCGGTACTCCGCCGGATGGCGAGCGCGACCGTCGTGGTGGGGCGCATTGAACGCTCGTACCCGAACCACACCAGATCCGCAGTGGCCACCTCGATACCGGTGAGCAGCGCGGCGGTGTCGTCGGTCCACAGATCGCCGGGCGCGAGAGTTCGGCCGTCCGAGATCGACAGCCGGGCCTCGAGCGCACCCAGTAGCAACGGCATCTCGTAGCGATGGCGCCGCGCCATCAGATTCCCTCCGACCGTGCCGGTGTACCGGATCCGCACGGTGGCGATCCGCGACCACGCCGCCGCGAGACCGGGAATCGCCGCGGCCACGGTCGCACTGGTGGCGCCCTCATGATGGGTGACCATCGGACCCAGGTGCAGGACACCACCGTGGTGCGTGATCGCCTTCAGGCCCGCGACCTTCCGCAACGACACCAGCGCCGCGGGCGCACAGCCCTCCCGAATCCTGGCGACGAGATCACTACACCCGGCACCGATCACCGCCTCCGGGTCGGCGGCGAGCACGGCCTTCACCTCAGCAACCGATTCGGGGCGGTACAGCCGGAAGGGCGCGAGAGCCGATTGACTCTGCGCGACGATTCCGGAGCCGTCGATTGTGGCCCGCATCAGTATGCCTTGCCCACAAGCGAATCGCGCGTGTCGTCGACTGCCACGCCCTCACCACCAAGCAGCCTCGTCACATGCGAACGGATCTCGACGAATCGCGAGTCCGTCTTGGTGGTGATGTGGTCGCGCGGCCGCGGCAGGTCGACCTCGATCGTCTCGGCCAGGATGCTCGGCGGCTTCGACACGACGATGATGTGCTCGGCCAGGTAGACGCTCTCGTCGATGTCGTGGGTGACGATCAGGACGGTGATCCCCAGCCGCGCCTGGATCGTCAGGAGCAGATCCTCGAGTTCGGCGCGGGTCTGGGCGTCGACCGAGGCGTACGGCTCGTCCATGAGCAGCAACTTCGGGTGGCTGGCCAATGCCAAAGCGATGGCGACGCGCTGCTGCATACCACCCGACATCTGCCAGGGGCAGAGCTTCTCCTTACCCGACAGACCGACCGCGTCGATGGCCTCCTGCACGCGGACAGCGTGCTCCCCCCGCAGCAGCTGCTGGAGCGGGAAGGCGATGTTCTTGTCCATCCGCATCCACGGGAACAGTGAGCGCGCGTAGTCCTGGAACACCATGGCCAGGCCGTCGGGCACACCGGATACCTGCCGCCCGTCGAAACTGGCCGCACCGGTCGTCGGTACATCGAGTCCGCTGATGATCCGCAGCGGCGTCGACTTGCCGCAGCCGGAGGGCCCGGCGATCACGCTGACCTTCCCGGCCGGGGCGGCAGCGGTGATATCACGAACGGCCAGGTTGGTTCCGTAGGACTTCGAGATGCCGGTGAGGACCAGCTCCGCGAACGTGATCGTCGCATCTGTACTAGTCATTTTGCTGAGTCACTCCTCGGTGCCAGGCCAACGCCCTCCGTTCGACGAACACGAAAATGAAATCGAGTACAAGGGAGCCGCGGGTACGCGCGGCCGAGGCGAGCGCGGGAGACTGCGGACCCGGCCGTACGGTCGGCGCGGCGAGTCCCGAGTCGGCGGTCGATGCGACCGTCACGGGCCAGCCCCTTCCTCCATGCGAACACCTTGTTGTCGACGGCGGTGAAGGCCGTGTCACCGCCAGCCCGCGAGGACTCCGGCCACCAGGGTCGCGGCGTATGCGGTGTCGAGGTTGATCGCGTTCGCGCTGCTGAGCAGGATGTACCCGCCGATCCCCTGCCCGTTGCCGATCAGCAACTCCGCGCTGACGGCGACGATGAGCCCGATCGATGCGGCGATCCGGATCCCGGTGAACGGAAGTGGGCTCGGGATCTTGATCCGGCGCAGGATCGCGATCCCCGAAAGACCGCAGGTCCGGGCCGTCTGTACGGCAGTGGCGGCGGTGGCACGGACTCCGTACAGAGTGTTCAGCAGGATCGGCCACATACAGGCCAGCGCCACGGTGATCGAGAGCAGCAGCATTCCCGAACCCAACAGCAACACCAGGACCGGCCCCAGCGCGACCGACGGCAGCACCCGGAACACCTCGACCGGGCGTTCGAAGGCGAGGAACACTTTCGTGAAGGCGCCCATCAGCCCGCCGAGCACCATACCGGCCACGCTGGCGATCAGCTGGCCGAGCATCCACTCGCGAAGGGTGAAACCGACCTCCTGCCAGAAGGCGTGATCGCCGAACAGCACACCGGTCTCCGCCAGCACCCGGCTCAGAACGGGCAACCCGGGCGTGGAGATCAGGCCGGTCCGGATGACCCACTTCGGTCAGCTCGGCCGCCCCGAGCACACCTACGATTCCGTAGGCGATCTGCTGCTTGCGGCCGAGCGGCTCACTGAGGAGATTCATCTCAGTTCTCGAGCGTGACGAGGTGCGGGGTGACGTCGAAACCATCGGGGATCCGCCCTTGGGCGGCGAGCATCTGGGCGACGAACCGCATCTTCGCTGGCTCCATACTCGACGCGAAAATCGGCGGTGACATCTTCTGGGCCACCGCAGCGGGGACCTTCGCGACACCGGGTAGCCAGCTGCGGAAATCGGCCTCGTGGGTGGAGATATCGGCGTCGGCGGCGAAGATCGCGCGGGCGAATGCAGCGGTGGTGTCCTGGTCCGCGTTCACGAAATCGGCACCCGCGACGAAGATCGACGTGGGCAGTGCGTTGTTGGTGTCCGTCGTGAGGTCCGCGATCTCCCGCATCCCGGCGCCGCGCACGGCCGAAGAGAACGGTTCAGGGGCGTATCCGACGTCGATCGAGCCGGCCTGTACCCCGGTCAGCATCTTAGGGAAAGGTACCTCGACGTACCGCGGTTCGATATCGACACCCTGGTCGGCCGCGAGGTTGGCGATGGTGACATCACCGATGTTGTTGGTGGTGTTCACACCGACGGTCTTACCGTCGATATCGGCCAGCGGCAGAACGCCCACCGAGGCCTTGGCCTGCTCGAGTGTGCCATCGGTGGCCGCGGCGGTGTCCTCGCCCGAACCGCTGCAAGAGCTCAGAACCAAGGCAGAGCCGGCCAGCAGGGCCGCGGCCGCGAGGCGGATTGTCGTCATTGACGTCTCCTGTCGGGACGATGGTGGCGACCGGGCTGGAGTCCACCGCGGTGGCCGAACATCTTGTCTGCAAGAGATTTTTACTTCCTTACCGCTAAGAGGTCAACGGACCAGCGGGCTTGACTTCGACGATTAACCGGGGTTCAACCCCATCCGAATCCCTCGGCGCGGCTGCGAAGATGCAGGTTACAACCCCGATTCAAGCGTGACGGCCCTCACCGTATATGCCGGAAAGACTTCGCGGGAATCCCCTCGAAAACGCCAACAGTCCCAGAGCGTGGGATTCGGGGCAAGTGCGGGGCAGGCGTTCAGGCAGTGCGGTCGACCGTCGCGTCCTCCCCCACCGGCAGCGCGGCTACCCTCAACGATCCCTCCAGCACCGTGAGCAATCCCGCCAGCCGAGCCTTCTGGTCGGAGTCCAGGCCCACTAGCATCCGCGCAAGTTCGGCGAAGTGCACATCGGCGACCCGGTCCACCAGATCGCGCCCCGCATCGGACAGGGTCACATAGACCACCCGGGCATCCTCTGAGTCGCGTTCCCGCAGCACCAGCCCGGCTTCCTCCAGCCGGTTCACTCGCAGAGTCAGGCCGCCCGTCGTGACGAGCGTCTGTTTCGCCAACTCACCCGCCGTACGCCGGAACTCCGGCTCCGCGCGACGCAGGCACGCGAGGACGTCGAACCCCGCCTCATTGGTGCCAAACTGCTCGAAGACACCGTTGATCCGGGAGCGATAGAGCAGGAAGCTGCGATGCAGGCGTCCGAAGATCTCCAGCGCGGAAACATCGAGTTCGGGCCGCGACTGGGCCCATTGCCGGATGATCTCGCCGACACCGTCCAAGTCCTCCGTCACTACTTGCGCCCCAACCCGTCTCTCATCGACCCGACCGACTTACCTTTGCTTAACTTTGCGCAAAAGTACTATACGATCATTTCTATCATCCCACTGGCGCGGCACTCCGGCGATAGTCTCGCCGGGGCAGCTCGATCGCGGAGTCGACGCGAACGCCGACAGCGATGACCAGCAGCAGTCCGCGCACCGGCTACCGCCGCGCGGACCAGCATGACAAGAGTGGCGGTGTCCGGATGCACGAGGTTCTGAGTACAGGGGCCTGATGGCAGGAACCGGAATCGACTGCGTCCCGGTCACAATCGACCAATCGGCTGGCTCGATTCCGCGGCCGGCCCACACGGCAATGGCCGTCGTGCTGGATGGGACCGTCGCCGGAAGCGTTTCGGAACCCCTCGCGGCCGATTCTAGACTGCTTCACGCCGCCGAACGGCGCAGCCTCGGTCGACACCGCTAAAGCGATAGTCCGTGGTGTAGCAATAGGCGACCACGTCGTAAACGGTGGCGTTGGCGCGGCGGATCGCTTCGGCACAGCACCGACACCGCCCCCACCGATCCCACGTTGATCATCGATCCGACCTCGGTGCCCGGTGCAGCTCCGTCACCCACGGCGAGTTCACGGACTCGGTCGGTAGAAGCGGCCCCGAAGCGCCCGTCGACAGCGTCCTGCACATGGATCCGGGTGCTCACCACACAGACCTCGCGGCATTACGGAATTCGGAGCGGACCGCGCCCTTCCATAGCCGCGTCCTGATCAGCATCGTCGCAGACGACGCACGGTGCGGTGCCGCCGATTCGAGCGATAATCGTTCGACAGTGGCTGCCGAACGCTCGGCCAGCAATTTGCCTACCGTGGTGGAACCGGTGAAGGTCAGTTCCGTACCCACCGGGGGGTGTGCCCATCAATGAAAACAGGAAAAGTGGAAGTAATCGCCGCCGATAACACAATGCCGCAATATGCACTCAATGACGCCAGTTTCTTCAGCATTGTTCCGGGTTCCGGCAGTTCGATACCAAGTACCGGAAGTACTACGAACATCACAAGATGGATGGCGACGCCGAGTTTGCCACGCTGGCGTTCAATTCGGGACGTCGGACCGTGGACCGGATCGCTGCGGGCGACTTGGTCGCTATTATCTGGGCGGCAATCGATACGGCAGTTTCGGCCGGTCCCGTATTACCGATCGCCAGTCCGATCGGGCTGTGCAGTGCAGTCAACTGACTGTTGGTAATTCCGGCGTCTTTCAGGGCACGACGTCGGTTCGTATCGGCGGTTGCACTGCCCATTGCGCCGACAAAAGCGGGAGGCTCCGCCCATCGCGCCGCGTCGAGGCATTCCACCAAAGCCGGTATGTCGATCTTGGGATCGTGAGTGAGAATCACAAAAACCGACCGATCGTCGAAGCCACCGGCGTCCCTTTGACGAGCAATCCACTGCGAAGGCCACTCACAGACGACCTCGTCTACACCTGGAAATCGAGCAGGAGTGGCAAACGTTTGACGCGCATCGCACACCGTCACCCGATATCCCATGCGCATTCCCAACAAGGCCGTTTCGAGAGCGAAATCAGTTGATCCAATTATTATGAGTCGGGCACGAGCGTCGAAACGGCGGAGAACAAGGTTCGACTCAACGAACCCGGAGGGACGGTCGTCGTCAACGAGTACATGCCGTACGTTGCCAGCGGACAGTATCGTTGCCATCACCACTGTGCGGTCGTTCATCACCGACTGACGAACCTGATCCCATATCGGCATGATACTGGAATCGAACCGCTCGACCAATACAGACAAAGTACCCCCACAAGTCAGACCAGGGGCGAGTAGATCTCCAGCGGAACCGTAGTGTTCGACCCGATACTCCGCCCCCGAAAGAATATCCAGGCACGACTCGTATAAGGCACCCTCCACGCATCCACCGGAAATGCTACCTACCGCTGAACCATCCGCAAGAACGGCCATCATGGCACCGGGTTTGCGAGGAGAAGAGCCATGCGTTGAGACAACGGTAGCTACAGCAACTGCGCGACCTGCAGCCAATTCGCTATGGATTAGCTCGACAAAATACCTCACGACTCTTTCCTTCCTCGGCGCTACAGCGGCGCACTCTTCTATACCCCCTCCACTGTTCGTTGCATCCGAGAGAGGTGCTATTATTCAGAACCGACCGTAGGTCATAGAGAAGACGTTCAGGATATAGAAAGTACGCACCAGCCGACAGATAGGACAGTGCCATCAGAATGAGCTGCTTGTCGTGAGTACTCAGCAGTTGACCGAGCGGCGTCTTCTGCACTTTTCCCGACTCCTTGACCTGCTTGAATTCTGGGTTCTCCTCGACTTTCAGCCGAATGTACAGTCCGATGCGGACAAGAACGCCACTGAGCAGGAATAGGATTCGCCAGCCCCAACTTCCAAAGCTTTCGGCCCGGAGCAGAGCCACCGAGAGGAAAGCCAAGTTCGCGATGATCAAACTCCACCATGCACCGCTGTTGACGACACCACCATATAGACCACATCTGTTTAATTTTGCGCGCTCTACGCTCATAAGCACTGCGCCGCTGTATTCACCTCCCAGCAAGAGCCCTTGGACAAATTTCAAGATGATGAGAAGTATCGCCGCGGCTATTGCTATTATTTCGTAGGCCGGAAGAACACCGATCAGAAGCGTTGCAACTCCCAGAATCGATAAGGTGACCAAAAGCATCAACTTCCGGCCAACTGCATCTCCGAAATGCCCGAAGACAGCGTCACCGACCGTGCGTGCAACAAATACGCCAGCAAGAGTAGACAACGACAGGAGCGTACCGGTAAGCGGATCGAACTCTGGAAAGAACAGCTTATTGAAAACCAACGCAACAGCTGTACCGTAAATAGAGAACTCATACCATTCTACGGTCGTTCCGGACAGCGAAGACAAGAGCGCTCGACTGGCTGGTGCGTCGGCATGGGTATCCTTCATCGGAAATTCCAATTTTGGGAGAAGATCAGTCCGTCGGCAGCCCGGCATTCGTGCGCCCGACAGCTCTTTAATCGTGAGTTCGTCCCGAGCTGGACAGTCTCGTCACAATCCATGCGACGAGCGCCACAACCGACAGCGCAACAGCCGGTTTCACCGCCCGCTTGGCAAGTACCGGCAGAACCGCTCCGCCTATGTCCAGTGGCTCCGGATCGGCCGCTACCGCGCTGAGCCGCTGCGATGACGAAGCCGCAGACGAACCGGCAGAACGGTTGGCGTTCTGCAGAATGTCACCGGATTCCTGATGAGCAGTTTTGAGTAGATGCGCCAGGTTGTCGGCAAATTGCTTGATCAGCCGATCTGCGACCTCCCCCATGATTCCGCGGCCGAATTGAGCCGGACGACCGGTCAGGTTCAAATCGGTGATCAACTCGATCTCGGTGTGACCGCGGTTTTCGGTCAACTGCGCGACGATCGTCGCGGCGACGGCGCCACTGCCCCTCGTCTCGTCGGCGGCCAAAGCCAAGGTTATGCGCTGATGAGAGTCGTCATACTCCGCGGTGCCCTTACCGCTGTAGCCCAGTTGCACCGAGCCCACTTTGATTTTGATCCTACCTGCAAAGGTGTCGCCTTCGTTGGACTCCAATACCGTCCCGGGCATGCAGGGTACGATCGTGGAGATATCCTGAAAAAGTTTCCATGTTTCATCAAGAGAGGTCGGGACATCGAAACTGTTTTCTAGCTTCATGGCATTTCTCCAGCTGTAGGTCGACGATTTTCTGCTTCACGTATCAAGTCGCGTATCCGTGTAGGCGTAATCGGGCCACGACGAATAACCACGCCGTGCGACTCGAGAGCATCCTCCACTGCGTTTGCGATCGCGGCTTGGGGAGAGATCGCGCCGCCTTCTCCGAGTCCCTTGACGCCTAAATCATTCTTGGTACTTGGAGTGACGATCTCGGCGATCTCGAGGTCAGGGATCTCCGAAGATGTGGGAAAGAGATAGTCCATGTACGTGGTCGTACGCGGTTGGCCGTCCGGACCGTAAACCATCTCCTCGTACAGTGCGCCTGCGATCCCCTGCGCGATGCCTCCGGCAATCTGCCCATGCGCAATCAGCGGATTCACGATTCGTCCGGCATCGTGAACTACTACGTATCGTTCCAGCTCGACCTGGCCGGTGCGCATATCTACATCGGCAACGACTGCGCTGCAACCACTGGAGAAGGTGAAGCCAGGAGGACGGAAATAGGCGGTCTCGCTGAGCTCGAATCCATTCGCAACCAACTCGTGGAGGCAGACTTCAGCACTTTCACCAGTTGCGTGTCGCACCACACCTGATTCGAAATATAATTCGTCGGGGGATCGGGAAAGCATTGTTGCTGCAGCCTCGAGGATGCGCTGTCGTAGTTTCCCTCCAGCTATGTTCGTCGCATTTCCCGCGGTTACGAGAGCGCGAGAGGCAATGGTACCGACACCATGCGGGATAGTATCGGTATCACCTCCGATGACGTCGATTGAATCCATTGGAACACCAATTGCGTCTGCAGCGATCTGGGCAAAAACAGTTCGGTGCCCCTGCCCTTGAGAGGGCGTTCCCAAGGCGAGCCGGATGCGCCCGTCGGCACGGACCGACACGCGCGCCGTCTCGAACGGCCCTAGTCCGGTGGCCTCGACGTACAGAGCAAAACCCACGCCGACGCGGTGGTCTCCCCTTGAGCGCTCGAGTTCGTCCTGGCGCACTCGTAGCGCCGGCAAGTCGATCATGTCGACAGCGGTTCGTAACAGAGCGGGAAAGTCGCCCGAATCATACTCCTGGGGCAAACCTGCCCGGTCGCGAAGCCCCGTCTGATAGGGCATCTCTTCAGGGCCGATCAGATTGATCGCCCGAAATTCTGCAGGATCCATCTGTAGCTTCCGAGCCATTCTGTCCATCGCGCGTTCCATAGCGAAGACCGCCTCGGGGCGTCCGGCACCTCGATAAGGAGACGTCGGCGCCGTATTGGTCAGCGCCGCACGTACGTGTACATCGACATTGGGTATCTTGTACGGTCCGAGCAGGTGTACCACCGAGTTGTACGGAACGACGAGGCCTGTCATGGTGGTGGCGCCGAAATTGACGACAAAATCGTCGCGCAGTCCGAGTAGTCGGCCATCCGCATCGGCAGCGAGGCAAATACGATGAATTTGTTCACGCGCGTGGGACGCTGCCACGAGGTTTTCGATGCGGTCCTCCCTCCACAGCACAGGTACGCCCAGCGACTGTGCCGCATGAGGAATCAAAACCTCTTCGACATAAATGATCCCCTTCTGACCGAAGCCACCTCCGACGTCCACGGCGATCACGTGTACTTCGTCAGGTAGTAATCCCAGCGAGTCCGCGATATGGTCACGCAGCCGATGTGGCGTCTGGGTGTTCGACCAGACAGTCATCCGTCCATCGTGGGCACCAGGTGCAGCTTGCACCGCGCGAGTCTCCATCGGCGACGGGACATAACGGTGAGAGAAGAACTCCTCCTCGATCACCACCGCGGCTTCGGCGAAAGCTAAATCCGGGTCGCCCACCTGCGTCTGGATCTCGAGCGCCAGGTTGTCACCCCAGCTTTCTTCGATCAGTGGCGCTCCTGGACGGAGGGCCTCTTGCGGATCCACGACGACAGGCAGGGGCTCGTAATCGACTTCGATCAGTTCCAACGCGTCTTCCGCGATGTATCGGTTGTCAGCGATGACGAGTGCTATCGGTTGCCCGACGAAATTGACGGTCTCCTCGGCAAGTACCGGGTATGGCAATTTGCGAACCAATGGATTCAACGATTCCACGAGTCCTTGCGGAACCCGCAATTCGGCTTCGTTGACCACAGGTTTGAGCTCGGAGGTCTCGGCTGCGGTGAAAACCGCGTGCACACCCGCAAGCGCGCGGGCAGCATCGGCATCGATTCGATTGATGCGGGCATGCGCGTGAGGACTGCGCAAGAAAGCAGCTTCCAATGCTCCAGGAACTCGGATGTCGTCTACGAAACGACCTTTCCCGCGCAACAGCCGATCGTCCTCGACTCGTGGTATCGCTCGGCCGAACCGAACGCCTGTCATCTCTTCGGTCGTTGTCACGCGGACTCCACTGGGCCGAATTGTTCGTTCAGGGACTGCTCGACGGCAGCACGGATGTTCGAGTAGCCAGTACAACGGCACAGATGGCCGCTGAGTTCGTCGGCAACCGTATCCTCGTCCGGCCGGTGCGAACTCTCCACCATAGCCGTGCAGGTCATCACGAAACCTGGGGTGCAGAATCCGCACTGCATTCCATGCTGTTCATGAAAAGCTCGCTGCACAGAACTCAGTGGGCCCCCATCCTCGGCAAGGGACTCCACCGTGCGCACCGAGCAACCATTCGCCTGTACCGCAAGAACGATGCACGAACGGACCGCCACGTCATCGACCAACACAGTACAGGCGCCACAGACACCGTGCTCGCAGCCGAGATGAGTACCGGTCAGGCCCAGCCGACTCCTCAAGAAGTCCGCAAGTAACAGCCGTGACTCGACCTGGGCATTGACCGGCTGACCGTTGACGGTCAGGTTGATTTCGTGCCAAATGGAGGGTTCGGACAGCGGAGGTTGTCCCACTTGCCGACCCGTACCGGTGTTCACGTGCAGCTCTCCCATGCTTGTTTCAAGGCTCGACGAAGAAGGGCCTCCGCCCCATCGCGACGCCACTCGGCGCCTATGTGCACGTCGCCGGGTGGGTCTAATTCGCTGCGGATGGTCTCGCCGGCGATTTCGATCGCGGCCGAGTCGAGGGTCCGACCGATCAGAACCTGCTCGACCTCGAACGCACGGACCGGAGCGTTACCTACCCCGCACAGAACGACCCGGACCATCGCCACTTCGTCGTCGGTTCGACGAATCACGACAGCTACGCCGACGCCGGCGTAGTCTCCGTGTCGCTGTGCCAGTTCGAGAAACGACCAGCCGGTGCCAGGTTCGGCAGCAGGAAAAACAACTTCGGTGAGTAACTCCTCGGGTTCGATATCGACGGAAAAAGTACTGATGAAGAAGTCGCTCGCCGATACCGTACGAATGCCGGAGAGACCTACAACTTTGAAATCGGCATCCAGCGCAACCGCGACCGTCGGCAGTTCTGCTGCAGGGTCATGATGTACCAGACTTCCGCAGACGGTTCCGCGATTACGGATTTGCGGGTGCCCGATCTGTTTGATCGCGGCCGACAACAAAGGCCATCCGTTACGGACAGCAGAATCGGACGCAGCCGTCGACTGGCGGACAGCGGCACCGATGTGCAAGGAGCCGTCGCCACCTACAAACAGGCGGTCCAGCTCATCGATCCGGGTGATATCGACCAACAACTCGGGTCGTGCGAGGCGCATATTCAGCATCGGGATCAATGATTGCCCGCCTGCCAGCACCTTCACCTCACGCTCGGTATCGGACAGCAGCCGCAATGCCTCCGAGGTCGAGGCCGGAGCGGCATAGTCGAAGGGGCTTGGTTTCATGCACCCGCTCCTGTCGTAGACAACTCAGCTATCTTAGCACCAAACTATTGATGTGATCCACACCATTCCATTCATGGAACTGGCTGTCAACCCACTTTCCAAGTTCCACCAAAACGCCTGAACTACGCCCCTGAACACCAGTTCAGACGGACAACGCGAGGCACGGACGAGGACAGCGGAACTCCGGCACAGTCGTGCCGTAGTTGTCAAGCATGGACGGAGTAGATGTGATCGTGTCTCACTGAGCCATGCTCGTCCGGAGCTCGGCGTCTCGGCGTCTCGGCGTCTCGGCGTCTCGGCGTCTCGGCGTCTCGGCGTCTCGGCGTTGAGAGTATTCGGACGCCTGCATCGCAGCTTCTTGGTGTACAACCTCATTGTCCGGACGTTCGCGAAGTACCACATCACCGACTCCGGCTTCGATGTTCTGCCTGCTTGTGCAGGGCGGTGCCCAAGCATCGCCTGACCAGCGAACTCGGGGAACAGGCCTTGGTGACCACCGGCGGTCTGAGCCTGCGGGTCAAAAGACTCGAGAAAGCCGGGCTGGTGAGATGCTCCCGGGATGCGGTGGAGCCCGGGTTGTCTACGTTCAGCTCACGCCCGAGGGCAGCGCGATCGTCGATGCAGTCGCCGACGACCGCTTCAGCACACTTTCCATGATGCTCGGCGATCTGAGCGGGAATGACATCGAGACTCTCGCGGCACTCCTCGCACGCCTCGAGCATTCGGCACGCGCCGCAGACGGCCCCGAAAGGGTACGCGCATCCCACCCGGCAGCGACATTCTGACGCCGGCGATCTTCCCAGTGAGATGATCCGGCGTTCGGCTCCCCCGACCGAGCCTCTTACACGCCAGGTACGGAACCGACGGTACTGCCGAAGTCGACCTGTATTCATCGCTGTAGGTCGAGGAGGACAGCTGCCACAGCACATTCGACCTCGCCGAGGATAACAGCCGTGCCGTACAGCCGATTTGGCTGCAGAACGGTGTCGGTGGTCGACCCGACGGGCGATTGTTGGGTTGGGGTCTGACGGCACAGGCGGTGCAGAATGATCCGTGGCTCCGTTACTTGCTTGCGACGCCGGCGTCGACCAAAATGCGGTCTATGGCCTGCTTGGCTGTTCGCATCCCGTGCGCCATAGCGCCCACAGCGGCTGAAACGTCGACGGTGTCCAATCCCGCTATTTCCTCGGCGTCGTCGAAGGCACCAGCATCCTCGATCATGGGAAAGCGCAACGTAGTGTCGTTTGCTCTCTCGAGGAGCCCCTCGGTCCACACTCCGTAGGACACGACCCGCCCACCCGCCAGGCCCGATCACCCAATGCCGGGTACTTCGCGTGCGCCGTCGCTTGCTTGGCGTGCGCAGCGTTCTCGATGTGGGGGATGATCACACCGTCGGCGCGGAAGTCGAGCGCTTGGGAAATCGGAGCGCGTTCCGGCGCGAGCACCTTCGCCAAGACCTGCAGACCCATTGCCTTAACGAACGGGATGCATCGGTCAAGAGTCGCCAAGTCGAACGGGCTGTGCTTCGACCAGCGATTGTCAATACCTGTGGAGTGATTTTGTCATAGGCTGCCTGTCTCGCCGGTCTCGATGAATCGGACGGTGACCTCGTCCTGCCAGCCGGTGGTCAGCCGGGCGATCGACGCCGCGGACAGGCCAGCGCTGGCGCCGAGGAACTGCTCCAGGGCGGGGGTGAAATCGCCGGTGGAAAGCCCGTACAGGTACAGCAGTGGCAGCACCTCGACGATCTGCGGGCACCACGACAGCAAGATCGCCGAGGAAAACCGCTGCCGGACACCGGTTTCCGGATCCACCCACTTGTCGTTCACCCGTGGTGCCCGGACCTCGACCGCATCGGAGTTGGTGACCACGGTGCGCTCGTCGTGGTAGCCGTTGCGTACCACCAGCCGACGACCGTTCTCATCGACCGCACCGCGAAGCGAGCGATGTAGTCGGCGACCTCGGCCTGCAACGCCGCGGCCAGCATCCGGCGAAGCACCCTCGCGCACGATCTCGTCGATCGGCGACCGATCCCCGCCGGACACGCGGTCACTGTTGGACCCGGCACCACCGCCGATTACCTTGAGTATGGGACGTACCCTTCCCCCGGCATTGGCGCGCCGAGACGATCGAAACCTGTTCATTCTCAGATCATCCGGGAGGGTACATCCCGCCCCGTCATCCACAGGTCTCGAGCATTCCTCATGCTCACGGTCGGCGAGCCACCTATACAGCCGCCGGTTCGGGCGCCTCCAGCATTCTACATCTTAGGCCTTGACTGTTTATCGCTAAGGTGACCAGACTGTCGGGAATCAGGATTGCGAGCGCGATCGCCGTCAGCGGCTCAGGAGTCAGGTGAAGCGACGCCCTCCGCCACCGAACGAGGCAAGCCGTCCCCGTCCACCGCTTTGGTGTCTTCTCGGGACGACCCGTCCTATCCCGAACCCACTGACTCAATGAGAGAGGAAGCGTGACGTGTCGAACGAACTGTGGAGGCTGTCAGCCACCGACATGGCATCGGGGATCAAGACGGGCGATTTCTCGGCCCAAGAGGTGATGGCCTCGTGCCTGGAACGGGTCGAGGCTACCAATGGATCGGTCAACGCCTTCATCGAGGTTGCGAAAGACGCGATCGTCCAGGCGAAGGAAGCGGACGCGGCACGGGCGCGCGGTGACGAACTGGGTCCCCTCCACGGAGTCCCGATGTCGTCGAAGATCAACTCCCGTCACGCCGGCTACCTCACGACCCATGGAGTCGGAGCGTATGCCGAACAGCCTCTCGGCGAGGTCAGCGACCCACAGGTGGAGTCGCTGTTGGCCGCCGGCGCCCTCGCGATCGGGCGCACCAACTCCCCCCCGTGGTCGACGCGCTGGTCGACGGAGAGCGACTACCACGGGATTACCCGCAACCCGTGGGATCTGGAGGTCACCCCAGGCGGGTCGAGCGGTGGCGCTGCGGCAGCCGTCGCCGTGGGTATGTGCCCCGTCGCGCAAGGCACCGACATCGGCGGCTCCATCCGTTATCCGGCCGCGAACTGCGGCGTCGTCGGATTGCGCCCCACACCGGGTCGCGTCCCTGGTTGGCACGGGTTCCCAGGACCCCAGAATCTCGCCACTCAGCAGTTCAATGCATACGGTGCGCTGACGCGCACGATCGCTGACCAGCGGCTCGCCCTACACGCCATGGAGCGTCCCGACCCCCGAGACGTACTTCACGTCGCTGCACCACACCCCAACGAGCAGCCGCGACGGATCGCGGTCGTGACCAGTGTGGGCAACGACGGGATCGCCGCCGACTCGACCGACGAGGTCAAAGCGGGAATGGCAAAGACCATCGAGCTGCTTCGAGCCGCGAACTACGAGGTCGACGAAATCGAGCTCCCCATCCTGGGGGAGGCAGCCACTCTATGGTGGTTGCTCGGCCTCACCGAGTTCAAGCAGATCGGTGTCCTTGATGAGGTGGACCGCGTTGGCGAGCCGGGGATCAAGGACTTCTTTCGCTACATGTTCGAGGTCTACGACGACCAGTTCGGCGAGGTTTCGTTCCGCACCTACCTCGAAGGCCAGGCGCGGCGAGGTGATGTTCGACGGGAAGTCTCGGAGTTCATGGCCGAGTATCCGATCGTCATTCTGCCGAACTCGGGCGAGGCTCCGTTCCGCATCGGGAACGATGCTACGAGCGGCGAACGGGTTCGAGAGCTCATGTCGCACCAGTGGCCGAGTATGGCCGTGCCGGTGCTCGCACTGCCTGCCCTCGGCATCAGCGTCAGCGTGGGCGACGGGGCCCCAGTTGGCGTCCAGATCATGGGTCGGGCGTTCGCGGAAGAGACGACCATGCTCGTCGGCGAGGTCATCGAACGCAGCTCCGGCATCGTGACGCCTATCGATCCCCGGTCGCGATCCTGAGCTGCAGCGCCCAGCCGCAAAGATCGATGCGCTTCGCCTAGTGCCATCGTGGTCTCGTGCAGAGAGCGTCGCACTACCATGAACCATTTCCTCGTGGCACCGTCCACTACCGGCTCCCACCGTGGACGAGTGATTCCCTGAGGTGGTCTTCCCACATCCCCCACCACTCGAAGCGCAAGACGGCCGCGCGCTAGATCTTGCCCACAGAGGGGACCGGGACGAAGCGCCCCTCGCTGCCGACGACGAGGTAATCGATGGGGGGGTTCGCCAGTCGGAACCTTATCGCGAATCGAATATTGCCGACCGCCGGGCGGCGACAGCGCTTTGTCGACGACCTCCAGATCGCAGTTCGCTCGAGTGAAGCTGCCTTCCTGCCCGCTTGATCCTCACACCAGGAGCACCCAACTGAACAGTTCCGCACCCCGGCTCAGCGCGTTACTGTCCGAACTCCGCTCGTATCCGCTCGGCGACCTCGAGAGGCACCTCGAGCCGGGACAGGAGGTGGCTGAGCTGCGTATGTTCACTCCGCGTGAGACCAGCCAGGAACTGGTTCTGCTCCGCGAAATGCCGCTGCAGGACCTTGTCGACGAGTTGCCTGCCCGCCTCGGTCGGCTCGATGTAGACGACCCTGCGGTCGTTGGGATCGCGCGTACGCTGCACAAGGCCGGAATGCTCCAGGCGGTCGATGCGCTGGGTGAGACCGCCAGTAGTGATCAGCCCGATCTCGGCGAGCTGCCCGGCCGCACGACGGTAGTGGGGACCGCTACGCCGTAGCGAAGCCAGCACGTCGAAGGAAGCCGTGGTGAGGGAGAATTCCTCGAGTACCCGACTCGCCAGGCCCTGGTAGCGGAGATCGCACCGGTGCAGCCGACCCAGCACACTGAGGCTGCTCACATCGAGATCGGGACGTTCTCGAGCCCACTGACCCCTGATGAAGTCGACCAGATCCGATGAGCGTTCTCCCGTGCCATCCAATCCCCATTGAAGTCCCGAAGCTCCGTGCGCCAACTCGGGCGGGCGTTCGCGAAGCACGTTGCCACACTACGCGCAAAGATAATTCTCAACGCCGGACGCCTCGAACGAAGGATGGAGAGCGAAAACGCCTTAGCTCGTGACTTCTTATATGTAAGGCGTCCACACTTGCAAGCATCTTCGCTGAGCGTGATGGGGGTGACGGGACCCCGTTGATTGATCTGGCCCCTGCTCGTCGGTCCGCGCTTACGAGAGTTGAGGACTTGGTTGGATGTCGAGCCACAGGGTCTCATACTCGGTGGGGCTGAGGTGGCCGAGGTAGGAGTGACCCCGCTCGTTGTTGTAGAAGGTGTCGATCCAGTCGGCCATCGCGATGGTCAGCTCGAGGGTTGTCGACCATTTTCTGGTGTTGAGGAGTTCGGTTTGCATCCGTTCCCAGAACGACTCCATCGCTGCGTTGTCGAAGCAATCACCGACAGTTCCGAACGAGGGCAGAAGCCGGTGCCGGCGGAGATCACCGAACGACCATGAGGTGTATTGGCCGGATTCAACTGATCGTTGCAACACCTCGATCGTGGAGGTGTGGAGGTGGGAATTGGTCCGCAGCAGAAGTG
>NZ_JBSGCA010000068.1:12131-28508 GCF_053601535.1 Nocardia sp. NPDC004718 | reverse complement strand
TCGGGTGGTTCGCCGACGCAGGTGCGGGTGTCGCCGGATCTGGTGGCGCCGGGGTCGTTGCCGCCGGTGGGACCGGGCACGGACATGACCGCGGTCACCACGATGGTGCAGGCGCCGGAAGTGACGCCGCAGACGTCGGCGCCGCCACAGCGGCAGTACGCGCCGACGCAGGTGATGATCACGCTTCCCGGTCTGCCGCCGATCCCGTGCGGGATCTTCTGCCCGCCTCCACCGCCGGTGAATCCCTGCGTCGCGCAACCGGTTCCTGCTCCGATGCCGCAACCGGGACAGCCCGGCGCGGGGCGCATCCCCTTGGCGCCGGGGCAACGGTACGGTGCGGACCCCGGGCAGTTCCCCGGCCCGGACGTGAACACTGCCGACGCCGAAGGCATTCCGCAAGCTGCCGGTGCCGAAGCTGTCGACTGCACGCAACCCGGAGCGGACACCGCCACCGGCCCCGCGCCCGACGCTCCGCAGCGGGACGGCGCACCACGCAACCCCGAACCTGTCATGACCACACCGCGCGCGCCGGACCCCGAACCCGAACCGGTGCCCGACGCGGAGTCGACACCCACGCCCCAGCCCGGGATCACCCTGCCCTTCGGCATCGTCATCCCCCTGCCCGGGCCGCCCCCGCCGCCTCCGGCGAGCTGACCCCATGCCCGACACACCGACGTGCTCGCATCCGGAGCCTGCCGCTATGCCGCCTGCGTGGTGTCACGGCGGTAGTCCTGAGGATGAACGGCGGCATCGGCCGCAGACCCATTGCGCTCGGCATGTCCGCCGGAGGGATGCGCGAAATCCGATCCGAGTGTGGGCGAAGTCGCCGAGCGCCTGAAGGAGTTCTTCGAACATTGCCTCCGGCTGGGCCGGACCGTGGTTGGTCCGGCGGAGGGAGGCCGCTTCAGTAGAACATCGCACGCACCCGAAGGCGGCCGCTGGCGCGTCGCCGATTCGAAACAGCCACGACTGTGCCCGCAGAGTGCACGACGCTGCCGCAAAGGCGTATCCGGACTGCGTCAACCCACGTATTGTGGTCGTTAGCTATCGCGTGGCATCTACCAGCGGCGCCCAAGAGACCAGCGGTCTTCGAGGACGCCATTTCGTGCGGTGGGCGCTCGGCGAACGGGTGGTCCGGTGCACCGACCGGAGCCGATCGCCGGCGGCCGCGGTGACGAACCTTTACCGAGACCGGTCGAGCAGAGGTGATCTCATGAGGGCCACAGTCGGAATATCAGCGGAGCAGGCGGTGGTGCGCGGTGTGATGGTCTCGTCGACGGCGCGACGAGGCACTCGCCCGGCCGTGCTGCGGGAGATCGAACAGCCGGTCGAGCACTCCACCGCCGCCTCGGTGGCCGCCACGCTGGACGCGTTGACGTCCGCCGCCGGGTCGCGCACCGAAATCGATGACGTCGCGGTCGCGTACCGCACCGTTGCCGAACGGCGGGCAATCGTCTCGCAACTGTCGTCGGCCGCGTGGCGATCGTCGTCGCTGGTGTCGACCAAGACAGCGCTGCTCGCGCTGCTCGAGGAGATGCCGGGCCTGGGCGAGTACGACACGTTGCTGGTATCGGAGGTCGTCGGATACCACACGTCGTACCTCGTGGCGGGGCCGAATCGGGGCGAGATCCTGCTTTCCGGCACATGGTCCTCCGGTGTCGTCGACGCCGAGAGCGCGGATTCGGCGGTCGGCCGGATCCGGCCCGCCCTGGAGGCGGCCGCGCTGCGGCCCGACGCCGTGGTGCTGTGCGGCGCGTCGGCGGGAGATCCGGACGTGGTCTCCGCGCTGCGGACCGGGCTCGACGCCCCGGTCATCGTGGTGCCCGACCATGCCAACGCCGCCGCTTACGGTGCGGCCTTGGTGGCCGCCGCCCCGTTCCGGCGCGCGGCGGCGGAACCGGCAGTGGCCGATCGCAGGCGTGGCGGCCGCGTGATCCTCGCCGGGGCCGCTGTTGCCGCACTGCTGGGCGGAGCCGCGATCGCGGTCGCGCAGGCGCGGGAGGACCGTGCGGCCGACGCCGAGATCGGCGGCCCCGCGGAGGCGTCCCTCACCGCCCCCCAGCCCGTCGACCCGAATCCAGCGCTCGCGACCCCGACGGCGGCGGCGGAGCGGGCGCCCGTGTCCATCGTTCCGGAGGCGGCGGTCACCCCGGAGCCGTATCCCGAGCCGCCGGCGCCGCATCCCGCGAACGCGCAGGCTCAACTGCCCCTGCCGGTGCCTCCTGGCCCCGAACCGCCGCCGGCCGAGCAGCAACCGCCGCCGCACCCGCGCACCACGACGGAATACCCCGAACCGACGACCGCCGCCGCCCCCAACGACACCTTCCTCTTCCCGGGCGAGTCGCCACCGCCACCCTGGAACGCCGACCCGGCAGCGGTTCAGGCCTGGTGGGACAACCACGCGAAGCTGAAGGAGAGTTGGCTGAACGGCCGCTGACCCCGATCGGTGTGCCGCCGCCGTGATCGGCGGCGGCGGCGCCCGCGGCCGGTCGATAAGCTGGGCGGGTGAGCGCACCAACGGCGGGATCGGTGGAGATCGTCGACGACCTGGAGGCCGTGACGACCCGAGGCCCCGAAGACGATCCCGCGGCGACTGGGATCAGCCGCGCCGGCGTGGAGGCGCTGTGGGCGTCGGTGCAGGAGTGGTACCGCTTGGGCACCACTCCGGCGATCCAGGTCTGCCTGCGCCGCGAGGGCAGGATCGTCCTGAATCGCGCCATCGGGCACGGCTGGGGCAACGCGCCGGGCGACGGGCCGGACGCGGTCAAGATCCCGGCTACCCCGGACACGCCGTTCTGCGGCTTCTCGACCGCGAAGGGCGTTGCCGGAGCGCTGATGTTCATGCTCGTCGAGCAGGGGGCGTTCACCCTCGACGAGCCGGTGTCCGGCTACATTCCCGAGTTCGCGTCGAACGGCAAGGCCGCCATCACGATCGGTGACGTACTTTCGCACTCCGCCGGGATCCCCTTCGTCCCACCGCCGTATCAAGGCGTCGATCTGGTACTCGACGAGGAACTGGCCGTGCGTGGGCTGGCCGACCTGGTCCCGAGTTGGAAGCCGGGACGGTTCCGCGTGTACCACGCGCTGACCATCGGGTTGATCCTGCGGTTGCTGGTGCAGCGCGCCACCGGCAAGCGGATGCGGGACCATCTCGCCGAGCAGGTGCTCGAGCCGTTCGATTTCCGCTGGACCAATTTCGGTGTGCGACCCGAGGACGTCGGCAAAGTCGTGCCGAGCGTGAAAACCGGTCCGGCTCCGTCGCGCACGGCGACGTTTCTGGCGCGCAAGGCCATCGGTGGACGAATGGACCGGGCGTCGCGCTCGGCGACCGACGCCTTCCTCACCGCCGAACTGCCGTCGGGCAATCTGATCACCACCGCGTCGGAATTGTCGCGGTTCTACGAGATCCTCACGCGCCGCGCACCGGACGGACGGCGCATCATCAGGCCCGAGACCTTGGCCGAGGCAGTGCGCCCGGCTCGCTGGATACCCGGCGTCGCCGGACGTGTCAGCCGGGCGGGGTTCGAACTCGGAGGGCGCCGGTCGAAATTCGGCCGCGACACCGGGTCGCACTTCGGGCGCAGCGGATTGACCACGCAGTACGGGTGGGCCGATCCGGCTCGTGGGCTGTCCGGGGCGATCCTCACCAGCGGCAAGGCCACCACCGACACCGAGCGGCCGTGGCAGCTGGTCGCTCGGATCTCCGCCACCGTGCCTGCCGACCGGTAGCCACGCACCGGGAGCCCACCCGCGCCGATCGCCTCCACCAGTGAGAAGGCTCGAGCCATCCGAACGATTTAGTCTGTTAACTCGCTTGTTGCCAACCCGTCGGGTTGTGCTAGCGCTAGCGAAACAGACTGACCCGTCGGCTCTTTGGCGGTGAAAGCGTTGGTGTTGATGAGGATTGACCTTGACGTGGCGGTGAGCGCATCCCGGCACGAGATGTTCCCCGACGAACGCGGGCGGTTCGGCGTGTTCGGAGGCAGATTCGTCCCCGAGGGCCTGATGGCCGCGCTACTGGATCTGGAGGACGCCTATCGCCTCGCGCGAGACGACCCCGGGTTCGTGGCCGAGTATCGAGAACTATTGCGGGACCGGGTCGGTCGGCCCACGTTGCTGCATCAGGTACCGCGCTTCGAAGAGTTGCTGGGTGTGCCGGGCGCCCGCGTGTATCTCAAGCGCGAGGACATGGCCCACACGGGCGCCCACAAGATCAACAACGCCGTCGGGCAGGCGTTGCTGGCCCGGCGGATGGGCAAGAAGCGGATCATCGCCGAGACCGGCGCGGGGCAGCACGGCGTCGCGGTCGCGACGGTATCGGCGATGCTCGGATTGACCTGTGTGGTCTACATGGGAACCGAGGACATGCGCCGCCAGGCGTCGAACGTGATGCGGATGAGGCTGCTCGGTGCCGAGGTGCGGCCGGTCGACATCGGTTCGCGCAGACTGAAGGAGGCGATCAGCGAGTCGGTCCGCGACTGGGTGTCCACCGTGGACACCACCTACTATCTGTTCGGCACCGCGGCGGGGCCCGCGCCGTACCCGCGGATCGTGCGGGATTTCCAAACGGTGATCGGCACGGAGACCAGGAATCAGATCGCGCGCGTCGAGGGCAGGCTGCCCGATTATGTCCTGGCCTGTGTCGGCGGCGGCAGCAATGCGATCGGGGTCTTCCATCCGTTCGCCGACGATCCACGGGTGCGGCTGATCGGCGTCGAAGCGGCCGGACGGGGGGTGGACACCGGCGAGCACGCCGCAACCCTCTGCATGGGCAGCCCGGGTGAGATCGACGGCTCCTACAGCTATCTGCTGCAGGACGAGGACGGTCAGATCGCGCGGACGCACAGCATCGCGGCGGGACTGGACTATCCGGGTGTCGGCCCCGAGCTGAGCCATTTGAAGGACAGCGGCCGGGTGACCTACCGGGCCGCCACCGATGCGGTGGCGCTGCGCGGCATGCAGGCACTCAGCCATACCGAAGGAATCCTCGCGGCATTGGAATCCGCCCACGCCGTGGGGTATCTGATGGAGATGGCCGACCACGGTGAGATTCCCGCGGGCTCGCTGATCGTGCTGTGCCTGTCCGGCCGCGGGGACAAGGATCTCACCGTGGCCGCCGAGCGGCTCGGTGTGGCATGACCGCTGCTATGGTCGAAAGCGCCCATGGCGCCGGAGAGGGACCGCGCGCTACACCCGCGCACGAGGACGAGCCCTCTTGAAGTTTGTGCCCCGCCTGATCTTGTTCCTGGCGATTCCCGCTGTCTTGTTCCTGCTGCCCTGGTGGACGCTGGTGGCGGCGACCACCGACGAATCCGGTCCGCTGTTCTGGCTGGGTTCGGCACTGTTCCTGCTCGGGTTCGCGTGCCTGCCCGCGGCGATGTATCTCGGCCACGGGCCCGTGCAGTCGGACGCGGCCTCGATCGTCGGCGACACCCTGCTGGGCGTCATGTGGGTGCTGTTCAGCTGGTCGGTGCTGGGCAATCTGGCGCGCGCGGGATTGACCGTCGCGGGCGTGGGCGACCCCGCTCGCTCGCGGATCGTCGCGGCGGGCGTGCTCGCGGCCGTGGCGGTGCTGGTGGTGTGGGGTGTGATCGAGGCGCGCCGGGTGCCGCGGGTGCGCACGGTGGATGTCGCGATTCCAGGTCTCGGTTCCGCGCTGGACGGACTGCGCGTGGTCGTCGTGACCGACACCCATTACGCCGCGCTGAACCGGCTGCGCTGGTCGGAACGCGTGGTCGAGGTGGTCAACGCGCAACGGCCCGACATCGCCTGCCACGCGGGCGACCTCGCGGACGGGTCGGTGGCGAAGCGGCACGCGCAGGTCGATCCGCTCGGCAAGGTCGAGGCCGAACTCGGCCGGTTCTACATCACCGGCAATCACGAGTATTTCGGTGACGCGCAGGGCTGGATCGAGCACATGGCCGCACTCGGCTGGCAGCCGTTGCACAATCAGCACGAGGTCGTGCGCCGTGGCGACGACCGGCTGGTGATCGCGGGCATCGATGACCCGACCGGCATCGGCTTGACCGGTCACGGCCCCGACCTGCCCGCCGCGCTCGCAGGGGCGGACCCGGACGTTCCGGTCGTCTTGCTCGCCCACCAGCCCAGGCAGGTCGCCGAGGCCGCGGCCGCGGGAGTGGCGCTGCAGATCTCCGGCCACACCCACGGCGGCCAGATCTGGCCGTTCCACTATCTCGTTCGCCTCGAGCAGCCCGTCGTGGCCGGGCTGAGCCGCCACGGCGAGCGCACTCAGCTCTACACCAGCCGGGGCACGGGATTCTGGGGTCCGCAGCTGCGGGTGTTCGCCCCGAGCGAGATCACCGTGCTGATCCTGCGTGCGGAGTCGGCGACCGGGTGAACCCCGGGGCGCCGGGTCAGCGAGGGGCTGGGCCGGCGTCGGCGCGGCTGACGGCATCGGGTGCCGACGGCGGCGCAGGGGAATCGCCGGAGCGGCACCGTCAGAGCAGGCCGCCGCGGCGAGCGTGATGCAGCGCGTCGACGCGGGAATTGGTGCCCAGCTTGCCGTAGATGCCGCGCAGGTGGGTCTTCACGGTGTTGACCGAGACCCCGAGGTCCTCGGCGATCTGCTGGGCGGTGCGGCCGGAGGGCAACTGCTTGAGCACGGTCATCTCGGTGTGGGTCAAGGCGGGGTAGGCAGGCCTGCGCCGCGCCGCGGGATGACGGCGGATCGACTCCGCGAAGCTCTCCGCCCGGCCGAGACGGCCCGCGTAGCCGTCCAACAAGGGCATCGCGGCGGGCACGTCGAGGAACGGCCGCAGCAGCCGGTGCGGCGTCGCGGAACCCAGCGCGTTCTCCAGCGCGGTGAGGGCTTTGGCCGGAGCGCGGGACTCGTGCTGTGCCGCGGAGTAGAGCAGCCACCCGGTGACCGCGCTGACCGGGCGCAGCTCGCCCGCGCGGTCCAGCAGTGGTTCGAGCACCGCGCAGGTCGCCTTGCGACGATCGGCCGCGGCGTGCAGTGCCGCATCGGCCAACCGCACCTCGGGCAGTTCGCCGACGATACCGCGGGCGCGTTCGACCAGCAGTTGCGCCGTCCTGGCATCGTGCACGCGCAGCAGCGCCCACACCACCGGCAGGATCAGGCTGCCGGTCGCCGCGGGCACCGCCTTGTGCTCGAGCAGGACGAGCAGGCTGCGGCGCAGCGCGTCGACCGCGGCCGACTGCTCCTCGGCGCGCTCGAGTTCGAGCAGGCGGCCCACGACGTGCCCGCGCCATCCTGCGGCCGGACCGTGGGATCCGTCGTGGTCGACCCGCTCGGTGAGCACCGACGCGATCTGCGCCGCGCCCGGTGTCTCGCCTTGCAGGTAGGCGCCGTAGGCGGCCACGGCGGTCGCCTGGACGGCGTCGGTGGTCTCCAGCAGCCCGTGCTTCTCCGCGATCGCCAGCGCGCGCGCCGCGCGGTCCCGCATCGCGGTGGCGGCGTCGACGGCGTCGGCGGCGAACGCCAGCCGGGTCAGCGCACGCAGCACCAGGCGAGGGCGCCCCGCGTGCTCGGCCAGCGCGAGCCCGGAGTGCAGTAACTGTTCTCCGCGCGTGACCGCACCGCCCGCGACGAAGGCGGTGGCGATCTGGATCTCGGTGTAGGCGTCGAGATCGGGGTCGCCGGTCGGCGCGACGGCCTCCGGAGACTCGGGCAGCACCGCCCCGGTGGTCGCCGCGACGTCGATGGTCGCGGCGAGGGTGAGCGCGTCCAGCCGCTGCGTGTCGGCGAAGGAGGCCTTGGCCGCGCGCCGCGCCGCCGCGGTGTCCAGGCACGCCACCGCGGCGGTCGCGCTGCCCGCGACGAGAGCGTCGACGACGCGCACCAGCCAGAGAAAGGGGTCGTCGAGCAACGCCGGCGCCGAACGGGCCAGATGGTCGAACAGCGTCCGGCCCGTGCCGTCGAGAACCATGCGCAGCGCACACGCCGACAAGAATTCGCACAGTTGCTCGTGGTCCGCGCCCGCGAGCTGATGCGGCAGCGCGGTCTCGGGCAGCCCCGCGGTCCGCAACCAGCGGGCCGACCGGCGATGCAGTTCCGCGCACACGTGCGGCCCGAGGCGGCGAGCTTCGGCGAGGAAATAGGCGCGCACCAGCGGATGACAGGAGAACCAGACGTCGCCGTCGCGCACGACCGAGTCGATCGGGAAGCCGATAAGGTCGAGTTCGTGGAGCGAGTGCCCCGCACCGCCGCCAACGAGTTCGTCGGCGAGCTGCTCGGTGAACGCGACCGGAATGCTGGTGCAGGTGAGGAACCGGCGCAGCGTGGGCGGCAGTACCTCGACGAGTTCCCCTAGCAGGAAATCGGTGACCGCGCGCGCCGGGCGGGCGAGAACGGCGAGCGCCGCGGCGCGGTCGTCGGATCCGGCGGCCAGATGGATGGCGGCGATGCGCACGAGCGCGGCCCAGCCCCGGGTCAGGGTGCCGAGCGCATCGAGCTCGGCGCCGGTGAGTTCGCATCCGTGGTGGCGGCACAGCGCGTCGATCTCGTCCGCGGTGAAGGCGAGTTCGCCCGCGCCCCAGCGGGTCAGCCGCGCGTGCAGTTCCAGGACGTGCCAGCGGATCGGCGGAGCCGAGCGGGCGCACAGCATCGTCGTGACGGTGGGCGGCGCATGGTGCAGGAAATATTCGATACCCGCGAGCAGGAGCGGATCGGTGAGCAGATGAGCGTCGTCGAGCACGAGGATCGTCGGCGTCGTGCGCGCGGCCAGCGTCTCGACGAGCGCCGTGGCGTACGCGGCAGGGGGACAGGCGTCGGACGTGGTCGCGATCTCGAACCGCTCGTGCAGCACCGTCCACAGCGACGTCGCGTCGTCGAGCTGCTCGGTGACGGTCAGCCAGGCGACATCGGATCCGCCCGCGGCGTGCCGGGCCGCCCAGTCGGCCGCCAGCACCGACTTCCCGGTCCCGGCGGGTGCGCGCAGCAGTAGTACGTGCCCGGTACCGGACATGCTGTCGGCGGCGGCGTACAGATCGGGCCGGGGAATCGGGGTGAACGGCAACGCCGGTATTTCGGCAGCGGACCGCGCCGCGGCGGGGATGCGGCGTAGAGCGGGGACGTGCGATGTGGTCACCGTGCCTCCCGGGCCGTGTGCTGACAGATCACTACCGCGCCTCGGTAGCGGAACATACCCGGTGCGAAGTCCGCTCGATCAGATCGTGTGTCGTCGTTATGGAATTTTCATTTCGCGCGAACGCGAAATATCGGAGTCATCCGAAACGGGTGAAGTGCTGGACGGGGCGAGTGGTGGAGATTCGGAAGGCGTCCATTACTTCCCGAGAAAGGGGGCGACCGATGACGCACATGACCGAACCGGAGTCACACCCCGTTCGCCGTGGCATCGCGGCGGGCACGTCCATCGCGGCCGCGATCCTGCTGCTCACCGTCGGTGTGCTGTCTATCTTCGAGGGGATCTCCGCGGTCGCCGCGGACGAACTCATCGTCGTCGGCGCCGACTATGTCTACAAATACGACACTACGACTTGGGGCTGGATCCACATCGTGCTCGGCATCCTCCTGGTCATCGCGGCGCTGGGCTTGATGACCGGCACGACCTGGGCGCGGGTGGTGGCGATCTGCCTGGCCGCGCTGTCGATCATCGCGAACTTCCTGTGGCTGCCGTACTACCCGGCGTGGTCGATCCTGGTGATCGCGCTGAACATCGTCGTGATCTGGGCGGTCGCCACCTGGCGTCCGGATGCCCTCTGACCGGGCGAACATTGTGGCATGTCACCATTCCGGCGTGCGGGAATCGTGGTCCGCCGGTGAGGGTGCGACGGGGGTGGCGGCGATACCGGCACGGCGAGCAGCGTTGCGGAGAGCAAACTCCGGCGATCGCCCGGTGAGGTCGGGGTTTTCGCTGCCACAATAGGTGAAGTTGTGGTATCCACCTTCGAGACCGCACTACGAATTCGAAGGGACGCCAATGCCCAGCAAGCCCCCGCTCGTTCTCCTGCACGGTGTCACGATGTCCGAACGGGTGTGGGATGACGTCACACCCTTGCTCGCCGCGCGGCACGAGGTGATCACGCCGACCGCGGTCGGGCATCGGGGCGGACCGCGGGCCCTGCGGCGTCCGGCGCGGGTCGAGCACTTGGTGGACGACATCGAACGGCGGCTGGACGGGCTCGGACTGCGCCGGGTGCACGTCGCGGGTAATTCGCTGGGCGGCTGGATGGCCATCGAATTGGCCCGGCGCGGGCGAGCCGAGACCGTCTGCGCGCTCTCGCCAGCGGGCTTCTGGGAAGCCGGGGACCGAAGCCGTGCGGCCGCGACCCGCCGCATCGCCCGCGAGGTGAGCACCGGGCGGCTGCTCGGCTTCCTCGCCCCGGTGGGCCTGCGCAGCGCGGCGGTGCGGCGAACGGCGTTGCGCAACATCGCCGTCCACGGTGATCGCGCCTGCGCGGCACAGGCCATGACGTTCCTCCGGGACCTGCTCGGCTGCACCGTCACCGCCGATCTGCTGGGCACCGACGAACAGATCGCCGCGCTGGACCCGTTGCCGTGCCCGATCACGGTGGCCTGGTCGGAGCGCGATCGTGTGCTGCCCGCACAGATCCATATACCGATCGCGCGGGCGCGGCTGCCCGAGGCCGCGTTCTCCGTTCTGCCGGACACCGGTCACGTTCCGATGATCGACGACCCCGAGCTGGTCGCCCACACGATCCTGACCACCACGAGCATGACCGCCGCCGAGGCATCCTAGGGCTGCCCTGATTCGCGCGGCCGCGGCTCACGCTGCCATGGGAGCGGGCCGCTCACACGTCGAGCAGGTGCGGCAGTCCGGCGCGGTAACGGTCGGCGTCGATGCGTTTCCACGGGTCGAAGACCGGCAGGGACACCAAGGGGAAGACCGGGACGTGGGGCGCTGGATCGTCGGCGGCATCGAGGATCGCGTTCGTGGCGGCGCGGCCGGATTCGTTGGCGCCCTCCATGGTGGCGAGGTCGATGTTGTTGCGCACGTGGTCGCCGCCGAAGAAGAGGTTCGGCACGGCGCAGCGGGCCTCCGGGCGGTGGTCGTAGGAGCCGACGGTGTTGACCAGCAGTGGGGTTTCGTTGTGGATGCCGCTCGCGGTCCAGGTGATTCCGGGGTCCAGATGCCAGGAGCGGATGTCCTCGGGACGCAGCCAGCCCGTGCCGGTGTTGAGCCATTCGCTCAGCTGTGCCCACACCTCTTCGGCGATCTCGGCGGCGGTGCACTGTTTGGCCGTTCGGTGGAAGCGGATGCCGGGGGAGTCCCAGTCGGAGATGTCCACCGAAAGGCATTCTCGCACGGTGCCGTCGCCGTACCGGGCGGCGAACTCGCCTACCCACATCGGCGCTTGACGCAAGGCGGTGAGCGCCCACGGCGAGCCGAGCGCGGCGATGTGGCCTTCCGGCAATTCGGTCGGGCGGGAGAGGTAGTACTGGATGCCGACCATCCAATCGGTCCGGAGTTCGCGCATGCCCGCCAGATGCGGGTCGGCGTCGATGATCTCGTCGCTCAGTAGCGCGACCGCCTTGTCCACCGGCATCGCGCACAGATACCAGTCCGCGGTGACCGCGCTGGAGCGGCCGTTGGGATCGGTGACGGTTGTGGAGGCGATCCGGCCGTCTCGCAACTCCAACCGCGTCGCCCGCTGCCCCAGCACGAATTGCACGCCTCGCGACCGCAGGTGCGTCACCCACGGCTCGATCCAGGCTTCGTTGGTGGGGCGGTTGAGAATACGGTCGATACCGGCGGAGTATTGCGGGATCGCCCCGGTTCCCGCCAGGACCAGGGCCTCCCCGATGGTGCCGATCGTGCGGGCCGAACTCGACTGGGGTTTGGCCGCGACGGTGATGCGGGTGAGGGCGCTGACGAGGTATTCGCGGTAGGCCGCCGACTTGCCCTCGGCGCGCAGGATCTGTTCCCACGTCATGTATTCCCATTGGCCGAACCGCCGTTCGGTGCACGAGGTGAACCAGATGGTCATCTGTTTGGCGAAGAAGGCCAGTTCGGCCGGGGGCAGTTCGGGAATGAAGCCGAAGGCGCCGATCAGCGTGTTCTGTATGCGCTGTGGTGTGAGCTGGTCGAGGCCCCCGAAATCGACCGGCGCGAACAGTGGCGGCCTGCCGCGGAATCCCGCGACCGTACCCTCGACGCGAACCAGGTTGCCCGCCACGCCATCGGCATTGCCGGGGAACGGAATTCGGCGCATGGTGTCCGGAAGATTCTGATAGCAGCCGGGGAAGAACCGGAAGCCGTGCTCGCCGGGCAGGTCCGCGCGGCCCTCGGTGCCGGTGCCTGGCACGCCCACACTGCGTGCCTTGCCGCCGAGGAACGCCGGTTCGTACACGGTGACCTCGTAGCCGCATTCGATCAGTTCGTGTGCCGCCGAGAGCCCGGCGACTCCGCCGCCGAGAACCGCGACCGACTTTCCGGCGGTGCGTAGTCCTGGCGTTCGGCGTACTCCCGGTGGTGCGGCGTGGGCGGGGGCGGCGGCGATGGATACTCCGGCCGCGAGCGCGCCGCGCAGCAGGTCGCGGCGGGTGAGGTCGATGGTCGGCCGAGGGCGCGGGTCATGCATGTCGATCTCCTGAAGATGCCGCGAGACTGTCTTGCGGCGGCCGGGACGGGATGGCGCCGGCGGGCCCGGTGCTCGTGAAGGCCCGGGCTTCCCTTCGTTCGGAGACCGTGTCGCGGCATTCGCCGACCAGGTCGGCGAGGACGGGCCACGGTGCCCGCCAGGAGTCGCGCAGCGCTCCCGCCCCGAACGCTGCGGCGCGTGCGGGAGTGAAGACGTCCTTCGGTTCGACGGTGCGGGAGAAGACTTCGGTGACCCGGTCGGCCAGCACGGGGTCGCCGGCGGCCTTGCGGTAGAGCTCGATCTCCAGCGGGCGCATCGCCGTGCCCCGGGCCAGGCGATTGGTCCACTGGTAGACGCCTAGGCACTCGCGATCGCGCAGCTGTTCCCACGCGGTCAGGACGGTGTCGAGGTGCGCGGTGTCGTCGAGGGCGGGTGCGGCGAGTTCGCCGAGCAACCGGCCGTAGCGCACGGCGTCGCGTATGCCCTGCGCGGTCACCGGGTCCTTGAAATGGCCCGCGTCACCAGGCAGCGCCCAGCCCGGCCCGGTCGAGCGCCGGAAGTAGGACGCCAGGCCGGTGGCCGCACGCACTCGCCCTACTCTGCGGCAGTCGCGCAGCCGCAGCCCGAGGCCCGGTAGCCGGTCGATGGCCTCCTGATACCGGCGCTCGGCCCGACCGGCCCCCGGTTCGGAAGGCTGCGCGGGCGGTTGGACCAGGCTGAGCAGTAGACCGTCGTCGCAGGGAAACGCGGTGCCGAGGTCGGGACCGCAACGCCATTGCGCGGCGATGTGCCGCTGGTCGGTCGCGCCGTCGTGCCAGTACGCGAAGTAGCAGTCCCGCCCGCTCGGTGTGGACAACCGGGGCCGGGCGGCGCCGACGAGCCGGGCCACCGTACTGCGGCGGCCGTCCGCCCCGACGATCAGGCGGGCGCGCACCTCGTGCACGCCATCGGCTTCGGTGTAGCGGACGCCGACGCAGCGACCGCCGGACCACACCAGGTCGGTGACCCGGACGCCCGCCCGGATCCGCGCTCCGGCCGCGACGGCGGTGGCCACCAGCGCGGCGTCCAATCCGGTCCGCCGCACGCACATCGCATGGCCGATGCCGTCCACCGGTGTGAACGACGACCGGACCTGAAGGCCGCCACCATCGGCGAAGGCCGTGGTCAGCGGGGGCGCGCCGAGCTGAAGAACGCGCTCCAGAGCGCCCACGCGGCGCAGTTCGGCCAGGCCCGCGGGCCACAGCAGGTGTGTCGAAAGGGTGTCGGATGGAAAGCGCGCCGAGTCCAGCGCGACGACGTCCCGCCCTGCCATGGCGAACGCGATGGCGGCCGCGGAGCCCGCGCAGCGCGCGCCCACCACCACCACGTCGGTGTACTCGATTGCCGGAGAGGAGGATCCGCGCATCCGAACACCTCGGTCACGTAGTCTCGGACACTATGTCCGATCGATCGTGAGCCGTGTGTGCCCGAATGTCAATATCGGTGCCGTGTCGGCAGAATGGACGCCATGGTGGGACGCACCCGACCGGCACAGCCGAGTAAGGCGGCCGCCGCGCCGCAGAGAGGAGCCGGATGCCCTCGCTGACCCGAGTCCCCAGAAGCGCGCGGAAACCGGTCGACGACCGGCGCGCGGAATTCGAACGACGTGTCCTCGCCGCGGTGGAGGAGTTGCTCGCCGATGGCACGCCCTACACCGAGATCGCCGTCCACCGGATCGCCGCCGCGTCGCAGTCGGCGCGCTCGACGTTCTACCGGTACTTCCCGGACAAGAGTCAGCTGCTGATCAGGATGGCAGAATTGGCCACGGCCGATCTGTTCGAGGCCGCCGAGCGCTGGTGGCTCGCCGAGCACAGCGGGCGGCAGGCCGGTGTGGTGGCGGCCGTGCGAACCATGATCGCGGGCTTCCGCGAGCACCGCTCCCTACTGCTGGCGCTGAGCGAGGTGGCCGCCTACGACCGTGACGTCGGCGCGTATTGGCGCGGCCGGGTCGCCGCGTTCGTGCGAGTGGTGCGATCGCGATTGGAGACCGACCTGGCCGAGGGCCGGATCAGCCCGGCGATCGACCCGCAGGCCACCGCCATCGTGCTCACCTCGATGGTCGAGCGAGCGATCGCGGCGAGCTTCTCGTCCGGGTCGGGAGTCACCGACGACGCACTGGCGGAGGCGCTCGGCCGCGCCATCTGGTTGATCGTATACGGCGACGCACCGTCCTCCTGACGGATCACTCGGCGGCACAAGCGGTCCCATTGCTACAGTCGCGCCCATGACGCAACCCGGAGCGCCCCTGCGGATCGGCATCCTGGGCGCCGCACGCATCGCGCCGGCGGCTCTCGTGCGGCCCGCCGCGGCGAGCCCGGACGTGGTGGTCGCCGCCGTGGCCGCCCGTGACCCCGGACGCGGACGTGCGTTCGCCCGGAAGCACGGCATCGCGCGGGTCTTCGACAGCTACGCCGCACTGATCGCCGCACCCGACATCGACGCGGTCTACAACCCGCTGCCCAATGGTCTGCACGGCCGGTGGACCAAGGAGGCGCTCGCGGCGGGCAAGCATGTGCTGTGCGAGAAGCCGTTCACCGCCAACGCCGCCGAGGCGCGGGAGATCGCGGCGCTGGCCGCGACGTCGGACCGGGTGGTCATGGAGGCGTTCCACTACCGCTACCACCCGATGACCAGGCGGGCCGAGGAGATCATCGCCTCCGGCGAACTCGGCGAGCTGGTGCGGGTGGACACCGCGATGTGCTTTCCGCTGCCGCGGTTCTCCGATATCCGCTACGACTACGCACTCGCAGGCGGGGCGCTGATGGACGCGGGCTGCTACGCGGTCCACATGGCGCGGGTCTTCGGCGGCGAGAATCCGGAGGTCGTCGCGGCGACGGCGAAATTACGCGGCCCGGACATCGACCGCGCGATGAGCGCCGAGCTGCGCTTTCCTTCCGGTCACACCGGACGGCTGCGGTGCTCGATGTGGTCGTCGGACGTGCTGCGCATCGGTGCGCGAGTGGTGGGCGAACGCGGTGAACTGCGGTTGCTCAATCCGGTGGCGCCGCAACTGCCGCGCAGGCTGTCGGTGCGTTCGGAGCGCGGCATTCGCACGGAGCGGGTCCCGCGCCGCAGCACCTACGCCTATCAACTCGACGCCTTCGTCGCGGCGGTGCGGCACGGCGAGCCGGTACTGACCGCGCCGGACGACGCGGTGGCGACGATGACGGTCATCGACGCGATCTACGCGGCCGCGGGTTTGCCGCTACGGCAACCGGCCTGACGCGGCGATCGCCCCGGTGTAGACCGCGACCAGGCGTTCGGTGAACCGGGACTGCAGCGTCCGATCCGCGTGCCGCGCCAGCACCTCGCGCATGGCGTCGAGCCGGTCCCGCTGCTGCGCCAGCAGGCGCAACGCCTCGGCGAGCGCGTCCGTCGAGGCGTCGCGCGCACGGAATTCGCCGCCTTCGGGGACGGTTTCGGTGACGTCGGGGTCGCAGTGCAGCACCGGAATCCCGGCCGCGACCGCTTCGAGCAGCACCATGCCCTGCGTGTCGCACCCGGCGGACGGGAACAACAGCACGTCGTGGGCACGCATGGCCGTAAGGCACTCCGCCTGGCTCACTTCGCCGTGCAGCCGGACTCGCTCACGCAGGCCGGGCCGGTCGACGGCAGAGCGCAGGCGCTTTTCCAGCGCTCCCGCACCGTAGATGTCCAGGGTGCAGCCCTCGGCCCGGCGCACCGCCTCGACGGCGTCCAGCGGTCGCTTCTCCGCGGAGAATCGACACCCCCACCGCAAACCGCTGCGAGGGCGACGCGAGGGGGGGGGCTCCAGGTGGTCGGGCACACTAT
>NZ_JBSGCA010000068.1:0-12121 GCF_053601535.1 Nocardia sp. NPDC004718 | reverse complement strand
GGGGCCCGCGGCGGCCCCCCCCGCCGCCCCCCCCCCCGCACCACAGCACGCGCAGCCGCGGACTCCGGTCGCGGGGACGCTCCGGGAGGACGCGCACCAGATCGTCGTCGACTCCGTTGGACACCACGTGCATCGGCCGATCCACCCCGTGGGCGGCCAACCGCTGCGCGAAATGCCGTGTCGGCACCACGACGTGGTCCGCGGCCTGTGCCTGCGCGACGAGCGGCCGCCAGGCGTGCCGCGCGGTTCGGCTTTCCGGCAGGCGCGGCAGCTCCTTGCGCAAGCCGACGAACCCGCCGTGCAGCACGCGCATGGTGAGGGCGGCGAGGTAGGGAAACGGCGAATTGCGTTCGATGAAGGAATCGTCGCGGCTGTGCATGGACTGGACGACGGGAAGTCCGTGCTTGCGCGCGGCGCGCAATCCGGCGATGCCCGCGCCGTAGGTGGTCTGCGCGTGCACGACGTCGAAACCGCGCTCGGCGAAGACCGTGTCGATGAGGCGCGCGTTCCTGCGGGTCGGCAGCGCTACCGGATAACCGTTCACGGTCATTCCGCCCGTGGTCGTGAGAACGACGATCCCGGAGTCCGGCGGTGTGGGCTCCGGCGGGGGAATGGTGAACACGGTGACCCGATGCCCCAGCCGTTCCAGCGCCGCGCGTTGGGCGCGCATCGACGTCTGGATGCCGCCGAGGGTGGCGGGGTGGAAATCCGCGAACATCGCGATGCGCAGCGAACGTCCGTCGTCCGGTGGCTCGCTCACGCCGTATCCCGCGCTCGGGGTGTGGAGCAGCCGTCGAGGAATTCGAGGATGTGCCCGTACACGTCGAGTGCGGAGCCGCGTCCGAGGAAGGTGTCGAGATGGCCGTATCCGCTGAGCCGAGACCGAATTCGACCAGCGGCCGGTGCACGTCGATGCGCGCCGGATCGAGGTAGGCCAGCCGGGCGATGATCTCCACCAGCCAGCCGCGCATCTCCTCGGCGCCGAGCGCCTCGCCTCGCGGTGCGCCCGACGGTGCACCGACCTCGTCGAGTTCTCCGCGGACATGTGGCCCGCGGAATTGGACCTGATGGCCGAGATCGCCGGACTGAGGCTGGATGCGCGGTGGGACGGGTGGACACGCGAACCGTTCACCAGCGACAGCCGCGGACACGTCTCCGTCTGGCAGAAGCCCGGCGGCTGAGCCCGGCGCTGAGGTTGCGTCGTCGTCCGAGGCGACGTGTCCTCGCCGTTCGTGGGTCGAATGCGCGGAACGCGCTAGGGCCTACCGATCCCCGTCACCACACGCGATAAGGCACGGTGGCGGTATAGCCGGTGGTGCGGTCCAGGAGGACGGTCAACCGCAACTGCCAATAGCCGGGGAGGGAAACGCGCACCGGTTGGGAAACGAAATAGTGCGGGCCCAGTTCGACGGGCTCGATCCGCCGGAAGGGAACGTCGATGGGGCCCGAGGCATCGCCGGTACGGGTCAGTCGGCCGGAGACGGCGGAGGCGTCGATCGGGGTTCCGCTCGCGTCGCGCAGGTGGACGGTCAGCTCTTGTTCGCCCGTACCGGCGCCGTCGACGGTGACCTCGGCTCGCGCCCGGCCGAGGTCGGCGGTCACCGTGACCCGCGGGTCGTAGGCGTCCCTGGCCGGTGTCGTGCCCGCGAGGATGCCGGTCACCACCAGAACGGCCGCCAGAAGGACGAACTCGAGGCGCAGCGCCGAGTGCGGAACGCGGCCGCGAACGATTCGCCGCGCGGCGATGACCACGCCGGCCGCCGCGAGGACCAGCGCCGATTTCAGCAGCAGGAGCCGACCCCAGGACGTCGTCCACAGTGCCGCGAGCGGGTCGACCGAGCGGAGGCTCTGATAGACGCCGGTCAGCGCGAGCCCGGCGACGGCGGCGATCGCGACGCGGCCGAAGCGCGGGAGCACGGCGGAGCGGTCCGGCCGCAGCCGGACCGCGACGGCCAGCACGACGGCACCCACCCACAACGCCATCGCGAGCACATGGACCGCGGTGGACAACAACGCGGCGGGTCGGTCTCCCCCTGCCAGGGCGTGGCCCGACGCCGCCGTCGCCACGACGATCACCGCTCCCGCGACGGCGATCACTTTCGGTCGCGACCGACCGGCCGCGAGCGCAGCGCCGGCGACAGCGCGCGCCACGGCCGCCACACCCGGCGAGGATGTGAGAGCCTGCGCCCACACCTGTGGATCGGCCCAGCCGTCGGGGCCGGTGAGGCGGGCCGGTGTCATGGCCAGCGCGAGCAGCGAGACGGCGACTACGGTGACCGCCCCGATCCCGGTCAGTTGCGCGACCAGCGCCGTCCCGGTCCCCGCACGCCACACCAGCAGCGTCACCCCGGGGACGCCGACCGCGAGCACCACACCGAGATATCCGACGGCGGTGAGCATCCTGGCTACGCCGTCGGCGGTGACCGCGACCGGATCACGAGGTGGATCGCCGAGGGTCAGGTCGGGCGGCACCCGGATACCGAACACACTGGAACCGCTGACCGTGTGACCGTCCGCGGACAGCACCACCCAGCTCAGCAGATACGTCCCAGCGGGCAGATCGGGCCGCACTCCGACCACGACGGCACGGCCGCCGTCGGCGGTCGACACCGCCTCGGTGTCGACCCGGCGGCCGTCCTTGTCGGAGACGGTGACACCGGCGCCCGCCGCCGTCACCGGTTCGTCGAAACGCACCGTCACCCGCGTCGGAGCGTCCGGCACGGTCGCACCGTACGCGGGGTCGGTGGCGACGAGCACGGCGTGCGCCGACGCGACCGCCGACGGAGCCAGTAACACGGCCGCGACCGCGAACAGCCCGGCCAGCAGTGCGCGTGCCCGGACGGTCACCGGCTGCGCGCGCCGCGCACGAACGGCGCCGCCGCCAGAGCCAGCGCGCCGAGCGCCACCACCAGCGCGATCCAACCGGCCCATCCACCCGAATCCGAATTCTGCGGCACTACAGGCGATCGCGGGGACCCCGCCGCGTTGGCGCCGGGCGCCTCGTGCCCGCTGTGGCCGGATCCGTCGCTCAGGCGCACCACCGGAGCGGGTTTGTCGGCCGGTGTCCCGTCGGTGCTGCGTTCGATCCAGGAGACCACGGTGCCGTCGCTGTAGGTCTGGATCGTGGGCAGCGCGAGTTCCCGGACGTCCGGCAGCGGACCGAGCAGCAGCCGGAATTCCCCGAATTCCCCTGGCCGCACGGCGGACCCGGGTTGCGCGGTGAACGTCACCGACGACACGGCCGAGGTCACCGTGGTGCCGTGCCCGTTGTCGATCGGCGCGGGCAGCGTGGTGCGGCGCGTCGACACATCCCATCCGGGTGTCGTGGCGGTGCGTACGACGGCGAGCGGATGGTCCAGAGGCAGGCCGACTTCCAGCTGCACGGTGCCCGCCGTCTCGGATTCCGTGGGAACCCGCAGCGTGACCACGCTGTACCCGCCGGGGGCCGCGTCCGGTGCGCCGGCCGTGACGTGCGCGGCCGCGATTCCCGGTCCGGCGCACAGCCCGGCCAGCACCATCGCGGCCGTGGCGGCGAGACGTCTCACTGCGAATCTCCCTGTCGTTCTCCGAGTTGCCGGGCCGCGGCCGTGATGCGCGCGGCGTCGACGAGCGTGATGGCCCGCCCCTCGTGCGCCACCACGACCGGCCCGGAATGGCCGGAGATCCGGGCGGCGGCGCGGGTCAGCGGTTCCGTGGTGCCCGCCACCGGCAGCGGCGGGGCCAGATGAGCGATGACGGGGTCGTCGTCCGGCGCACCGGCCAGTGTCGTCGCGACCGCCGCGCCGAGGATTTCCGGTACCACGACCGGTCCGGCCTCGTCGCGCAGCAACAGCACCGGAAGTGCGGGTGCCGCACCGAGCAGCGTTCGAGCGTGGGCGACGGTCGCATCCGACGGGATGGTGCGCGGACTTCCGGCGACCTCGCCCACCACATCGGCCACCGTCGGTCCGGTCACTCGATCGCGCAGCGCGAAGCCGAAACGGCCGAGCCACTGGTCGTCGAAATACTTGGTGAGGTAGGAGCGACCGGAGTCCGGGGCGATGACGACCACCACGTCGTCCGACCGCAGTGTCCGCGCCACCCGCAGGGCGGCGGCGATCGCGGTTCCCGACGATCCGCCCAGCAACAGCCCCTCCTCGCGGGCGAGGCGATGCAGCACCTCCAGCGCCTCCGGGTCACCGATCCGCTCGATGTGATCCACGACGGCAGGGTGATACGAGGTGGGCCACTGGTCGTTCTCGGTGTCGGGATGCCGGTAGTGTCCGACGGATTCGACGTACCAGGCCCGACCGTCGCCGCCGCCGTAGACGGAGGTCTCCGGGTCGGCGCCGATCACGCGGACCGCGCCCCCGGACACCTCTTTGAGGTACTCGCCCGCGCCGGTGACGGTGCCGCCGGTGCCGACGCCCGCGACGTAGTGGGTGATTCGCCCGCCGGTCTGGGCCCAGATCTCCGGACCCGTGGTCCGGTGATGCACCGCCGGATTCGCGGGATTGTCGTACTGCCCGGCGAACCACGCGCCAGGGATCTCGGCGGCCAGCCGGGTCGCAACCGTGCGCACGTGCTCCGGATGATCGGCCGGCCGCCCGCCCGGGGTCACCCGCACCTGTGCGCCGTAGGCGCGCAGCAGCGCGAGCTTCTCCTCGCTGGTCTTGTCCGGCACCACCACGATCGTCCGGTAGCCGCGGGTCGCGGCGATGGCGGTCAACGCGATGCCGGTGTTGCCGGAGGTCGCCTCCACGACCGTGCCGCCGGGCCGCAGCTCACCGGAGGCCTCGGCGGCGTCGATCATCGACCGCGCGGCCCGATCCTTGACGCTGCCCAGCGGATTGAGGTACTCGAGTTTGACGTATACCGTCGCGGTGATCCCCTCGGCGACCCGGTTCAGCCGGACCAGCGGGGTATTGCCGATCGCGTCGGTGACGGAGTCGAAGACCCCGCTCGTGCGCGGGTGGGTTGCGGTCATGCGACGGCCCTGCCTGTCTCGCCGAGCAGCCGCAGGATCTCGCCCCGCAGCCGCAGATATTCCGGATCATCATGCGTGCGGGGCCGGGCCAGTTCGATCGGCACGTCCCGCACCACCTTCCCGGGCCGGGCGGAGAAGACCACGACCCGGTCCGCCAGCCGCAACGCCTCGTCGACGTCGTGGGTGACCAGCACGGCGGTGAACCCGTCCTCCTGCCACAGCCGGACGATCTCGGTCTGCAGCGTGGCGCGGGTGAGCGCGTCGAGCTTGCCGAGCGGCTCGTCGAGCAGAAACAGCCGCGGCCGGTTCACCAGCGCCCGCGCCAACGCCACCCGCTGCGCCATCCCGCCGGACAGCTGCGCCGGGTACGTGTCCCGGAAACCGTCGAGACCGACCAGTGCGAGGGCTTCGGCCACCCGGGTCCGGTCCTCGGCCAGGGTGCCGCGAGCCTGCGGTCCGAGCGCGACATTCTGCTCCACGGTCCGCCACGGGAACAACGTCGGATCCTGGAACATCAACGCCCGATGCGGATCCGGGCCCTCGATCGACGCGCCGTCGGCGCGCAGCACGCCCCGCGACGGCCGCTCGAGTCCCGCGAGCAATCGCAACAAAGTCGACTTGCCGCACCCCGACGGCCCGAGCAACGCCACGAACTGCCCCGCTTCGATCCGCAGGGACACGTCGGTGAGCACCCGCAGCCGGCCCAGTTGCTGCGCGCGGGTCGGTTCGGGTGCGGGCCGCCCGAGCAGGCGCTCGACGAGGTTGCGCGGGCGTGCGCCCGCCACCGCGAATTGATGTGAGACCGCATCGATCTCGACCGCGCTGCCGCGTGCCGCGCCGCTCACCATCGCACCAGATCCTTCTCCCAGGCCAGCACGCGGTTGCGGACACGGAACAGCAGCAGCATGAGCGTGCGGCACACCACCACCATGATCACGATCGCCGCGTACATCCGCGGATAGGCCGCCCACCCCTTGGTCCACTGGATGTACCAGCCCAGACCGTTCTTCACGCCGAGCAACTCCGCGACGGCCAGCGCGGCCAGCGAAGCGCCCAGACCCATGAACAGTCCGGTGAAGATGCTCGGCAGAGCGCCGGGCACCGCGACCCGCCAGACGAGGAAACGCTTGGACGCCCCGAGGGTCTGCGCGACATCGAAGTAGCCGCGCGCGACCCCCGCGATGCCCGCGCGGGTGAGCACCGCCACCGGGAACCACACACCGAACGCGACCATGAAGATGCTGCCGCTGTAAGTGGTGGGGAACAGCACCAGCACCACCGGCAGCAGCGTGCCCGCCGGCACCGGGCCGACGGTCTGCAGCACCGGATTACCCCAGTAGGCAGCGAGTTTCGACCAGCCGAGGGCGATGCCGGTGCTCAGGCCGGCGACCGCGCCGATGACGAACCCGACCGCCAGCAGCAGCATCGAATGCCACGTGCTCGACGCGAGCAGGCCCGCGTCGCTGTAGAAAACCAGCAGCATCTGCTGCGGCGACGCGAAATGCGGGGGTTGCAGCCACCCGGTCTTGGCGGTGGCGAATTCCCAGACCAGCACCCAGACGCCGAGCACCGCGATCCACGGTGTCCAGTACCGCAGCCGCAGGGTGGCCGCGCGGTCGCGGTAGGCGTAGGCCGCCCACACCGTGAGCGCCGCCGTCCAGGCGGTGAACAGCACTCCGGCCGCCAGCGGCGCCGCGACGTCCAGTTCGTCCGGGACCGCGAGCGTCACCACCGCGGTCAGAGCCCACACCGCCCAGGCGAGCGCGAAGCCGAGCGTCGGCGGATAACGTGTCACCGCGGTTCCCGGCGGTCGCGTCGCGGGAGAGGTCGAATCGGCCCGGACGGCGGCGGTGTCGGCGGTTGTGGTCATCGCGGTGTCACCAGTTCAGCCCGAGATCCGCGTAGACCTTGGCGGCCAGCGCGTTCGGATCGGTCTTGCGGTCCAGGTAGCCGGTCTTGGCGAATTTGGCGATGCCGGAGGTGATCTCGCTCTCGAGTCGCGCCGCCGACGGGTTGTACCCGTAGGTCTTCAGGATCGCTTCGATGGTCGGCTGGTCCGCCGCGACGTACTTGTTGTCGACTTCGATGGCCGCGGTCTGCGAGATGTTCGCGCCCGCCCATCGGCTGCCCTCGGCCCACGCGGTCACCAGCGCCCGCGCCACCTCCGGGTCCTCGCGCAGCAGCCGCCCGTTGATCGCGGTCGCGCAGCAGTAGAGCTGCCGGTTGGTGCCCTGGGAGTTGTTGGTCAGTTCGCGAGCCTTTCCCTTCAGCGTGGGCAGCAGGCCGTTGGGGTCGCTGGCCGCGATCGCGGCGATGTCACCGCGCACCAGTGCGTCGGTCAGCTGGTCGGCGGCGAAGACCCGCCAGTCGATGTCCTCGCTCGGGTTGATGCCCGCGTCGAGCAGGTCCAGCGAGAAGAACGACATCGCCGAATCGCCGATCGCGCCGACGCCGATCGGCTTGCCCCGCAGCTCGGCGACGGACTTGATCGGGCTGTCGGGGGGCACCACGATGCGCAGGCAGCCCTCGTGCAGCCCGGCGGCGAGTTTGGCGTCGATGCCCTGTTCGATGGGTTTGAGCCAGGAGAAGAAGATGCCCGGCGCCGCGTCGAGTTTGCCCGCGCCCACCGCGTCCTTGATCTCGTCGCCGCCGGTTTTGACGATCTGCACGTCCAATCCGTGCTTCTCGAAGATCTTCTCGTGATGCGCCACGTACAGCGGCGCCTCGCAGACGCCGCCGCCGTAGCCGATCTTCAGGGCGCGGTTCACCCCTCCGGCGCCGGGAGTGCGGCGTGTGGTGAGCCACGCGGCCAGGCCGCCGCCCGCGACCACCGCCGCGGCGATGCCCGCGCCCGCCAACAGCTTCCGCCGCGACAGTGCGGGAGTGTCCGGTTCCGCCGGTGTCGCCAGATCCTCTTCCTCCGGATCCACCGGGGCGGGCGGGTCCGCGGGCGCGGTGAGCGCCTCGTCCGGCTCGCCGCCCTGCTCCGGGGGGTGCTGATCGTCGTTGTCTGCCATGTGCTCGATGCCTTTCCCTGCCTGCCGACGGTTCACCGCGCCCGAGATTCCGGCGGGCCGGGCGCACCGATCGGCCGAAGCGCCGGAGGCTCTCAGGTTCGCAGCAACACCTTCGCGGAGACATATTTCGCGTCAGCGCGATCGAATTCGGCTGTCTTGTCGTCGCAGCAGCGGTGTGGGGGAAGCCGGTGTCGTCTTGCCCGGCCCGGTCGCCGACGGCGGGATCGAGTGGATTGTTCGGCTGGCCGCAGCCGCTTCGGCCGATGGCGTCGCCGCCCGAAAAAGGAAATGCAGCGTGCGAATGACGATTGCGGACATCGATCACCGACAGCCCACCACCGCTTCTTTGTCCGGGCGCGCTCGTGCTGGCAGGGCGGTTTGCCACTGCGCCGGGTGCGCGGGCAATATGTGGAGGCTCGACGGTTGCCGCAATAGGTGTTCGCCGCGAACCGTCCTGCGCCGCGCGGGGGACCCCGGTGTTCCGGGGGCGGAACCGATCTGTTATTTACTGGCTACGATTGTTTTTTCGACTGCACGCGCTCGGTAACCGTGAAGGGATTATCTGTATGGCACGCAAGGTCGTCGTGACACTGGTCGATGACTACGACGGCAAGTCTCAGGCCGAGGAAACCGTGTCTTTCGCCGTGGACGGCGTGGCCTACGAGATGGACTTGTCGACGGAGAATGCCGGTCAGTTACGCGGATTCTTCGAACAATGGGTTCCGTATGCCCGCAAGGTCGGCCGTGCGCGGCGCGGCCGCGGCGGTGTCCTGCGGTCGGCGAACGACCGGGAACAAGCCACGGTGATCCGGGAGTGGGCGCGCAAGAACGGCATCGACGTCTCGGCGCGTGGACGTATCTCCGCCGAGGTGGTCGAGGCGTACAAGAAGGCGAACGGGTAGCTCCGGGACAGTTCGCCTCGGTTCGTGGCCGTCCCCGCGTCTGCGAGGACGGCCACGGCATTCTTACCGCGCCGCGCCGCGATAACAGCGCTCGACGGGGGTAAACGATCGGTATGACGGTCACGATAGGCGCTCCGAAACAGGACCTGCCCCGCCCGCGCGGCGAGCTGTCGGAGGCGGTGGTGAAACTGCTGGGCCGCCGACCAGGTGGTTCGGTGCCGGTGCCGGTGCCGGGCTCGGTGGACCCGTACGGCGAAGACCTGCATCTGGCGCTGCACACCTGCTACGAACTGTACTATCACGGTTTCGCGGCTGTCGACGCGGGATGGGAATGGGACCCGGGTCTGCTGGGGCTGCGCGCCGCGCTGGAACAGCGATTCCTGCGCGCGCTGCGCGAGGACGTGCCCGGTGGAGATGATCTCGACGCGGAGCTGGAACGGTTGCTGGTGACGCCCGCCGACCCGGAGGGCCTGAGCCGTTTCCTGCGCGACGAGAGCGAATGGTGGCACATGCGCGAATACTTCGTGCACCGTTCGATCTATCACCACAAAGAGGCCGACCCCTACGTCTGGGTGATTCCCCGGCTGCGCGGCCAAGCCAAGGCGTCGCTGGTGGCGGTGGAGTTCGACGAGTTCGGAGGCGGGCGCGGCGAGCGCGTGCACGCGCAGCTGTATGCCGATCTGCTGGCGGGCGCCGGGCTGAACCCGGACTATCTGCACTATCTGGATGTGGTGCCCGCGCCGATGCTCGCGCTGATGAACATGATGTCGCTGTTCGGGCTGCACCGGTCGTTGCGGGGCGCGCTGGTGGGGCATTTCGCCACGGTGGAGATCACCTCGCCGCCCGGCGCGCGGCGCCTGGTGGAGGCGCTGGAACGTTTGGCCGCCGACCCCGCGTGCCTGCTGTTCTACCGCGAGCACGTCGAAGCCGACGCGGTGCACGAGCAGGTCATGCGCACCGGCGTGATCGGCGATCTGCTCCGGCGCGAGCCCGAGCTGACCGAGTCGGTGGTATTCGGTATTCAGGTGACGAACCTGCTCGAGGACCGATTCGCCGATCATGTGCTCGAGGCCTGGCGCGCGGGCCGCAGCTCGTTGCGGGAAACCGGCAGCGAGACGGTCAGCGGGGGTGATTGAGTAACGACTGGGCGGGCTATCCGGCGAATGTGATGTTGATTCGACCCCCCGGCGTCTATCCGCCGCAGCTGGACACCTGGTTGCTCGTCCGCGCCCTGTCCGAGGCCGGCGTTCCGAGTGGCGGGCACGCGGTGGACGTGTGTACCGGCACCGGCGCTTTGGCCGTCGCCGCCGCGTACGCCGGAGCCTCGAAGGTGACGGCGGTGGACGTGTCCAGGGCCGCGGTGGTGTCCGCGTGGCTGAACTGCCGGATGCGCGGTATCGAGGCCGAGGTGCTGCGCGGTGATTTCGCCGAGGTCCTCGGCGGGCGCAGTTTCGATCTGGTGCTGGCCAACCCGCCGTATGTCCCGGCCCCGGTGGGGGCCCACACGCGCGGCATCGCTCGTGCGTGGAATGCGGGCGCCGGGGGCAGGGCGGTCCTCGACCAGTTGTGCGTGGCGCTGCCCGCCCTGTTGAAACCGCGTGGTGTCGCGTTGATCGTGCATTCGGCGCTGTCGGATCCGGATACGACGCTGGCCCAGCTACGCGAGCGAGAATTGAAGGCCGCTGTCGTGTCCAGGGCGACAGTGCCGTTCGGGCCGGTGCTGCGCCGCCGCGCGGACTGGCTGGAATCGGCCGGGCTGATCGGACCCGGCCAGCGTATGGAAGATCTGGTGGTGATCCGTGCCGACCGAATCCGGCAATGAGCAGTGGCGGCGAGTGACGCTCACCGCCGACGGCCCCGCGTTGATCGAGGGCCCGGTCGAGTTCGTCACCGCGGACGGCCGGACGGTGCGCTCCGACCGGTTCCTGGTGGCCTTGTGCCTGTGTAAGCGCTCGAAGAACTACCCGTTCTGCGACACCAGCCACCGTAAGCATCGCCGTTCGTCGTGACCGCGGGTCACTTCGGCGAACGGTCCGAGCGCAGGTCGCGCACGGTGTCGAGCAGCGCCTCGGCCGCGCAGGCGGTGGTCTGCTCGAGCACGTGCTCCGGTTCCCCGCCGAACTGATGGTGCCATGCGCGCACGTCGTGCTCGGTGGCGATCGCGAACCACACCGAGCCCGGCGGCTGTCCGTCCTGCGGGTCGGGACCGCCCGCGCCCGTGACGGCAACGGCGACAACGGCATTCAGCAGGCTCCGGACGCCGGTGGCCATCGCTTCGGCCGCGGGCCGTGACACGACCGGCACATCGGGCACCCCGAGAACCGTTCGCTTGACCTCCGAGCTGTAGGCGACGAGGCCGCCGCGAAACCAGGTGGAAGAGTCGGGCGCGGCGCCGAAGGTGGCGCACAGCCTGCCCGCGGTGAGCGATTCGGCGACCGCGACGGTGATCTCCGAGGGCTGCGCCAATTCGGCCAGCTCACGTGCGTAGTCGTCGGCGTGGGGCATCTTCGTCCTTCCTGTGCTGTCCGCGGCTCACCATACGACCCGCCGAGGGGCAGGCCGCACGGTGGACGTCGCGGTTTCGGCCGCGCGGCCCCGGGAATGTCGGCAGAGAACCGGCCCCGACGCAAGGAGAAAGCAATGACCACCGACGCGATCGTGCTGCTTCGCGACGACCACAAGGCGATCCGAAAACTCTTCCGGGAGTTCGAGAAAGCGGGCGACGACGCCATCCGGACCAAGGCGAACGTGGTGAACAAGATCATTCAGGCGCTCACCGTGCACACCTATCTCGAGAACGAGTGCATGTACCCCGAGGTGCGCAAGCTCGTGCCCGAGCTCGAGGACGACATCCTGGAGTCCTACGAGGAGCACCACGTCGCCGACGTGCTGGTCAGCGAGCTGGCGGCGATGAAGCCCGACGACGAGCACTTCACCGCGAAGACCACCGTGCTGATCGAGAACGTCGACCACCATATCGATGAAGAGGAGAACGAGTGGTTCCCGAAGGTGCGGGAGCGCCTGGGACGTAAGCAGCTCCAGGAGATCGGGGCGCGGCTGCAAGAGCTCAGGAAGAAGGCGCCGACCTCGCCCGCGCAGCCGTCGGCTTTGAAGAAGGCCGTCGACGCCGTGCTGGCCTGATCCGGTCGGGGGGGGGGGGGCCCCCCCGGGGGGGGGGGCCGGGCGCCCCCCCCCGGCGCGGCGCTGTTCGCGGCGGCGGACAGGACGCACACCAG